>JADGNM010000010.1 GCA_017883485.1 Methanosarcina sp. | reverse complement strand
AAAGCATCATCATTGACCTCATACGCCAAATATTATGTTTGCAGTGAAATCGATGACAGCTATTGGAGTAACTGTCTAATATGACATAGTCATGATAATAATTGACCTTTCAGATATTCCTGAACTCATTAAAGATGCCATGAATGTTTTAGTTACAGGAATGATCGGAAGCAGGTTTTCTACTGATAACGAAAAGGAGACAATTGTAGCGGTAGATGAAGCTGCAGTTTACCTGCGGAATCCTGAACTTTCCTTATCTATGTTAAAAACACTCATGCAGGGACGCTCACACAGGGTGTTTTTGTGGCTTGCAACCCACCAACCAAGCGATTTTGCCAAAAACAAGGTTAAAGAAGAGTACAAAACTAACATGTTTATTAATGTCGTTTTAGGGGCTAACCTGGAAAACTCCATAGAAGACGTAAAAGATTATTTCAACCTTACAGAAGAAGAAGCCGAGATATTAACTGGTGCTGAAGTGGGTGAAGGACTACTTATCGTAAAAGGCCAGAGAATACCTATAAGATTTGAACCAACTGCGCTGGAGATGGATGTAATCAAAGGTAACTGCAGAAAGAAAATAGAACCAAGTGATGATTCTATAGTTTTCAAAGATCATCAATGGCTGGCTGATGAACAGAAGATCATCTTTTCAGATTGGACTACTGGTGACCTTTCCCATCTGGTTAATGACGGCTATGTAAAACACAGGGTGCAGAAGATTGCAGAATCAGGTTCTATGATGGCGTATTTACCCGCGGGAATGTTTGACGAAATAGGTTTGATAAGCCCTATTCATCCAGGCAAACAAACGCTGGACCACTACAGCAGTGTAGTACAGTTGGCCGGGCTCCTCTGTCAGTGCGGATATGAGGATATTCGCATAAACCACGATGAAGGAGTTGATATCGAAGCGAAAATTAACGGCAAAACTGTGGCTTTCGAGTATGAGATAGGCAAGTCAAACTCCATAAACCAGTTAGTCAAAAAGAAGGAATCTGCTCTTGGAAAATATGATATAGTCAGGTTCGTTTGCAGTTCGATAGATGCAAAATTGATGGAGAGAGGAGTGGGAGGTCGATACATCCTTATAAGAGGGCCGGAAGTGCGTGAATTCATAGAAACATTAGCAGTAAATCCGCTACTCCAAGAACACGAGATTGTTTTAAGTTCATCGAAAGAGATCGGAGCATTATGAAATTTACTTCTTTCGCAGTAGTATTTCGGCAATAAGATAGGTTGCCATTTCAGGCGGGATTCAATCTTACAAGTATACCAGGACTTCAACCGTTGCTAAACCTTTGTTTTTTAATCTTTATCCGAAGAAGCCTCAATTTTTCTTGCAGGAAATCAGGCTCAATTTTTCCTTCCCGAAAAATCAATTCTGGATATACAATTTTTTTAAAAGAAGTCTATCGATCTTAAACACAGTGGAAATAAAGGGGTTGTCTTCTACAGTTGCCCTTAAATTTCTTCCTTATTTGCAGAGATCGTTTATTTACTTCATAAATTAATTCTCTGTTGCAGAGTTCACCATTATTAATTAAGTCTTCCGTGCCTTCAATCGATGCGTTTTATCTAATGTTCTGAGTAAGTATGTTTTTAAAAAATCAAAAATTTTAGCCTATTAGACTATATTTTGGATGAAGTGATAATAAGTAACAATAATCAGAAGATATATTACTAAATAATTTATATATACGACATGTTTCATTATTTCCAGTAAAGTTTGAATATTTTCTGACTTTACTGGAATTGGAGATTAAATGAAACCTGGGGTCGTATACCAATAGTATAAGCCGGAGTATGGTTCTCGAATCTGATCAAAGAAGTCGAATTTGCCCTATTTGCCAGATTCAATCAATAGAAAGGAAGTGATCTCGAATGAACATTATTGCTAAATGGTTAATAACTGTACTGGCTTGTACGACGTTTGCGCTGGCCTTCATATTTCTTCTGTCATCCAAATTTGGCGCAGCCGTATTGGTATGCCAATAACCAGTTGCAAATATCACAACAAATGTGACAGGTGGCTATGCACTAAAGAAACAGTCAACGACTAAGAGTAAGGGGCTTTTCTCTTAGTCGCCGGAGTTAAATCACACAATCGGGAGCCATTCATGAGTAGCGAATGGCCTCCAACTACAACAAAGCATATAAAGGATTTCAATAAACACTGACATTCGGCTGGTTGCATATAAGTTTGCTTATGAAAGTTATATTACAACTCATTGAGGTAAGAGGTTTATTGAAATACTCTTTATTCTGCCAAGTTTTCTTACTCAATTTGAGTATCTATAACATCCATGTATTTAATGATTTGGGTATGTTATACTGTTATGATATTATAATGTCGGGATTTGTACTTTTTGTTATGGTACCTTTTCAAAATACAAGATTGAATTGAAAAGATTAAGTCGTTATTCAAAAACACACACTCTAAAAATGGGTTATAAGCTTCCAAATATTTTTTCCTAAAATATAATACAAGCAAAATGTTTTTATTCACCCTGTAGGTTTTGCAGCATGGTGCGAAAACCGGAAGTTCAGAAAAATGATTTCTGCAGAAGAGATCCGAAAGCAGAATTTCCGTGAGAGGGTGTATGGAAAAAATTCAGAGACAGGAACGTCGTCGTATTTCATGAAACTGAAAGAGTATATATTGTTTTTCTTTAAACTTGATTGTAGAAATCTTTTAAATCACGACTTTTAATAAGCAAGTTATCTTATTTATTAGAACCAACCACAATGTATTTAAATTTACAAAGTTAATATTAATCAATTCACTGCAGTATTTTGATTTCCATGAAGCTTACTGCTATAGAAACAGAATTGAGTGCCAGTATTAAGGCAGACCTGATAAGTATAGGTACTGCTCAGGTAGATAAATCCCTTCTTCAGGCCCAGCTTAAGAGTACTACTACAACCGAACCTGTGGCAGGTGTTTCTTCAATTTTTCTCAGAGCTGGAAAAAGACGGGTGAGACTTACAATTAATGATCTGTCTCCTTTACGTGTCGCGCCAGAAGGTGAACAGGTTGTTGTCATCAAAGGTGACGATGTTATTGCCAGGGGTGTGCTTGAGCGCCCGCTCTGCCACTGCCCTGAGCAGGCATATATAACGCTATCCGAAAAGTGCGTATATAATTGCCAGTTCTGCTCATTGCCAAAACAGCAGGGCGGGATAAAAAGCACCGCAAAAGTTCAGCAGATGGTTGCCGAAGCTTATGCTACGGGTGAACTTAAGGCGATCTCTCTGACCAGCGGTGTAGCCGTATCGCCGGAGAAAGAAGTTGAGAGAATGGCAAGTATCGTAAAGCAGCTTGCACGTAAGTACGATCTTCCAATAGGTGTTTCTGTATATCCTACAAAAGATTCTTCAGAAGAGCTTTACTCTGCAGGTGCATGCGAAGTAAAGTATAATGTTGAAACTATGGATCCTGAGCTTTTTCGCCGCTTTTGTCCGCACCTCGCGCTCCATGAAGTTCTGGATTCACTTGAAAATGCGGTTAATATTTTTGGCAGAAATCGAGTCTCCTCTAATTTAATAATCGGCCTTGGAGAAAATGACGAGACAATCCGGAAGGGTATCATGCATCTTACGGGAAGATGTATAATTCCTATCCTCAGACCAAGACCAATATCTTCCTATTCTTTTAGAGATGATCCGGGAAATGTAAATAGACCAGATGCCTCACGACTTCTAAGGCTAGGGGGTATACTGAAGGACATGCTTGACAGACAATCACTCTGTGTAGACAAATCACGCACAATGTGCCTGCTCTGCACTGGATGCGATCTGACACCTCATATAGATATCTGAATTTCTAATTGTGAATCTCCCCATCCTTTGATCTATTTCTCACGCTTCAGTATTCCTGAATTGACTTCATTTCCAGATGCTTTAAATCCGGCTTTTTTTGCTCCCAGCTTTCGCCTGCGATACATGAAGACTCCTGCTCCTGCGATCAATAAGACAAGCAGATATGACATTCCACTGCTATTACCGCTTGCTCCGGACCTGTTTTCAGAGTAATCTCCTGTAAACGCAGATATCTGGATTGCTACGTCTTTATAGACTGTTATTCTTTCTCCTTTGGCATCTGTGTATTCAATCCGGACTTTTAGTGGATTTGTGTCCATTGAAGCTGAAGTTGCGTTACGTCCCGTAGCATTTTCATTAACGGTACTGGATGTTGCTTCTAAACCTTCACCTGCAGTACGTGCGCTCGTTACATTAAAAGAAGCGATTGTGTAGTCTCCTTTCTGAAGATTTCCCACAATGGTTGAAGGACTCCCCGTTACCCTGTACCCCTTCTGTTCCGGAATCGATACTTTTACCGCATATCCCATGTTGTTGCCAACGTTTGCAACTGAAAGGGAAGTCTGTCCTTGGCTGCTTTCCGAAAAAGAAACATCGAAGTCAGTTGCCCCACCTACGAAAAGACCTGCTGTAGTCTGGATGCTCTTTGTATTGGATTCATAGTTTTCAAAATTAAGGTTTACATCCAGAGTATAGAGTCCAGGATTGGCATTTACATCTGCCATTACAGAATAATCAACTGTTACAGATTGATTGGGCTCGAGATACTTGATATACTTTGTATTATCCGAGTATACCGGAAGGATCACAGCTTTGGGATCTTTCCAGGAAACAACCATGTTTTTCAGAGGGGAATTCCCTGTATTTGTTATCATAAACTCGAGCGGCTCTTCTTTTCCCAGATCAATACTCGCTCTATTTATAGTTACAATCTGAGCGTATTCTTTACCTCTTACATCAAGCCGTATAGTTTTTGTAGTTGTAATTGTGTTTGACGAGGATCCGCTTTCTTTGGCGGAGGTTGTGATATCAATCTCATATGTACCTTCAGCAGCGTTTGCATCTGTCATTAGTTTGAATTTAAGGACAGCTGCATCGTTGTTGTCCTGCCGCGCATTCAGGTAGGGAATACTCTGTTCAAGGGTCTCTCCGGAAACCAGGCTGAAAGGGTATTTCGGTTTGATTCTGACAGTGATATCATTCAGATTTTCGCTTCCGACATTTTGCATGCTTAGAGTAAGCTCAACCGGCTCTCCTGGACGGGCAGCATCCGGATTCTGATTCGTCAGATTTACCTGTAAGGATGAGGAATCCATGAAGTTGCTTTCACCGAGAACAGTTCCGGCCCCCAAACATATTAATGCTGTAGATAGTAGTAAAAGTGTTAGAATAGAAAATTTCTTCATTTTATTCCTCCAGCCCGTTTTTCTTTCGTTTTTCGATTTTCTCTATCTCACCATCTTTGAGGTACACGATCCTTGTTGCATGTTTTATAATTTCCAGGTCATGAGTAACAATAATAATCGTCTTGCCTTCCTTTTCATGCAATTCAGCCAGGAATTCCAGAATATAGCTCCCGGTCTTACTATCCAGGTTTCCTGTTGGCTCGTCTGCAAGAATAATAGGCGGGTTAACAGCAAGAGAACGGGCAATTGCAACCCTCTGCCTCTGTCCCCCTGAGAGTTGAGAAGGCAGGTTTTGTTTTTTGTCCGATAGCCCAACTATTTCCAGTAGGTAATCTGTTTTTTTCCAGGCTGTCTGGGCATCCTCTTCCTGAAACTCCAGAGGTAGTAGCACATTTTCCTGGGTGTTCAAAGTGGGAATAAGATTGAAATTCTGGAAAATGAATCCTATCATTTGCCCCCGAATTCGGGCAAGTTCCGATTCATCAAGCCCTGAGATATCATTTGAGTCAAGGAAAACTGTTCCTTTTGAGGGCAAGTCAAGGCAGCCGATAAGGTTCATCAGCGTACTCTTGCCGCTCCCGCTCGGGCCAAGGACTACAAGGAACTCTCCTTCGTAAATCTCAAGGTTTATCCCTTTAAGAGCTGCAAAATCAACCTCTCCCATCTGGTAGATTTTCCAGACACCGGTCAACCTGATAAAGGGTTTTTCTCCATTCTGAGAGACCCTTACTGCACCAGAACTTCTAATTGCATCACTAATCGAATTGATATCTGGATTATCATTTAGATCCCGTGATTCGTTTCCTTCGGAAACCTTGCTTGATCCACCGTAGAAATCCGCCGCTCTTTCGAGCGGATTCATGACCTTTGGCAGATTCAATTTCGTCTTAAACGTATCTAGAATTTCGGTAAGTGTCATACCTGCCTCTAAAAGGCGAATCGTATCAGCTGAACCTTTTTTGAGGTAGCTCGATTCTGGTCTGCGTTGATTCTGATCTGCGTTATATTGCCGACAAAAATTCCTTTCAAGCTGAGATCCTGAAACCGGTTACTGAAAACCTCAAACAGTGAGGAGCATCTCAAATCTGGACAAAAAGGCGATTTTGCCCGTTTTGTAAGAGGTATTTATATAACCGAATGGATACGATCCGATTTGTACTACCAATGAAATATTACCCAGAATATATAATATTTAGAGAAAGATAAATAAGAAACTAATATGAATTAGGAAATGGTTTTAAGAGTCAAGTTTCCCAATAGTCAAGTTTATGCAATAGAACAAAGATTCGGATACTTCCAGTTATTTGGTGGATATTTTGAGAAATTTGTAATCTAATAGCTCTGTTAATGTCAATTTATTGTAAGCAGTCATTTGTATAAAACAGCAAAAAACTATAAATAGGACTCATTTTTTTGGACAATGAATTTTTGGAATGCTTTTTCAGGAAAAAGCTCTGGATATATATTAGTTATCAAAAATAAACCTTATTGGTCTCCAATTTGCCGACTAACTGTTAAAAACTCTCTCAAAAAGATGATAGAGCATAGATTAAAATGGACTTTTTTACAATAATGAGTTAAAACATTGAAATTTTCAATGTAATTTTTTCGAATCTTATCTCATAGTAATTTTGGGGAAGGGGGATGTGAATATAATTGTAAATAGTTTACCTGCGGATAGCCTCCCTATTGTTGAGGTTTCCAACGTCCGAAAAAGTTACCTGCTTGGGAGCCTGGAAATTCCTGTTCTCTCAGGTATTAACCTTAAAATTGAAAAGGGAGAATTTCTGGCTATCATGGGCCCATCCGGCTCTGGAAAAAGCACTCTTATGAACATTATAGGCTGCCTTGACAGACCTACAGAAGGACAGGTGTTTATAAGCGGGACAGATCTCCAAGGAATGTCAGATGATGAACTTGCTCGCCTGCGGGGGCTGGAAATAGGTTTTGTTTTTCAGACTTTTAATCTTATTCCACGTTTGACTGCCTTTGAGAACGTTTTACTGCCTACTTTTGCTAATTCACGAATTAGTGGCGATCCACTAAAGCATGCAAAAGAACTTCTGGAAATTATGGGACTACAGGACCGTATGCATCATAAGCCAGGAGAACTTTCAGGCGGTCAGGCTCAAAGGGTCTCAATAACAAGGGCGCTTATCAATGACCCTGCGATTCTTCTTGCAGATGAACCGACTGGAAACCTTGACTCAAGAACAGGAGCCGAGATTCTTCGCATATTTATTGATTTGAACACGGAAGGAAGAACAATAATAATTGTTACACATGACCCTGAAATTGCGAAATATGCTGACAGGGTCATTCTGGTAAAAGATGGAATAATTCAATACAATTAGAAGGTGGATCATATGGGAACAATTAAAAAGAATACTGTCGTAACCTTATTTTCTTTGCTTTTGATTTCCTCTGTTTTCGCAATTCCTGCTTCTGCAGCTACCGGAAGTGCCAACCTCAAAGTCACCATAATAGAAACAAACCCCTATCCTGCAAAAATAGGAGAGTATCTGAACCTTGCACTGCAGGTAGAAAATATCGGAGGGGATAAGGCTTCTGATGTTGATATTGCAATTGTGCCCGAATATCCGTTCTCTCTTGATTCCGAGGCAAACGCTGTGAAAAATATCGGAGTTCTCAATCCCGGAAGCACTGCATCGAAAGAGTTCTCCCTTTTCATAGACAAAAATGCCCAGAAAGGAATACGTACCCTCACGATCCGGACAAGGCCAAGTAAGGACAGCCAATGGAGCGAGAAGAAATTTGACATAAGAATAGGTACTGAAACCTTTAACAGCAAAGGCACAGTCGAACTTAAAGAGGTTGTTTCGGACCCGAAGGTCTTCATGCCAGGAGATAGGGGCACTATTACTGTAACTCTTACCAATACTGCAACGACTCCTACAGTCACTATTGATGGCAGTACCTTCGATACCAATGCCAGAATCCAGGCTGCTGCCTTAAAATCTTTATCTGAGGGAATTACTGTTCTTGATTCTCCTTATCAAGAAATGGGCATTCTGAGTCCTGGAGATAGTATCAAATTAACCTTTAATATTAAGGTTGCAGAAAATGCAGCAGAAGGAACTCACAACCTTGAGCTTGCAATAGAGGGAAATTCTTTTGATTATAGCAGCAGAAAAAATATTCCTCTTGAGGTCGACTTTTCAAATATAAGAGTGATTCCTTCAAAAGAACTTAAACTGGTAAATGGTGCAGCCACCCTTGAATTTGATGTAGCAAACACTCATCCTAACGAGTTTAACTCGGTAAGCATAAAACCCGGAGCTGAAGGAGTGAGGTTTTACCCTGCAGAATATTTCATAGGGCCAATGAATCCGGATGAGCTTTTTACAATCGAATTTAATGCAATAGCAGACAATTCCTCAAGGGCCAAGAATCTAAATTTAGAGCCTGTTAATCTGACACTTTCAGCAAGTTACAGTAATGGAATCAATAAACACGAAAATATGGTAAGCAACCTGAGTATTCAGTCTGTTGAGGAAAATAAGGGCAGCAACTCGAGTATTATCGTTGCAGGTTTATTGCTCGTTGTTATTGCTGGTGCAGGTGCGGTAATTTACAGAAAGAAAAAGCAAGACAAGAAATAAATCTCTGAACAGAACACTTCACGAAAAGAATCAATTGAAATGTTGAAGGATGGCGCAGTTCAAGCAGGTTTATGGGATATACCCATAGTCTCAAATTTTGACCTGCCATTCCTCCCTATTCTTCCAGGGATCACATCGGTTGTCACCAATTCAACCCTGATTTCAATAGGCCTTTTTAGCCTTCTGTCTAATCTACCGGAAGAGTAAAGGTAAATGTACTACCTTTTCCGACCTCGGAATCCACATAGATTTTTCCTCCATGAAGATCTACGAAGTTCTTGACGATATATAGTCCAAGTCCAGCTCCTCCGGACCTCAGGACAGCAGATGGATCTGCCTGGCTAAAAGGCATAAACATTTTCTCATAATAATCTTTTAATAATCCTGTCCCGCTATCCGAAACCTTAATCTCAAGCATCCCTTCCTTTTTGAAGGCACTCACAGTGATTCTTCCTCTCTCAGGAGTGAATTTTATAGCATTGCTTATCAAATTATACAGGATTTGTCTCAGTTTTGCCCTGTCAGCTCGGATATTTTCGACTGAGGAATCGATTTTAAGTTCTACTGCAATTTTCTTATTTGAAGCATGTGAGAAGAGGCTCATTCTTACTTCCCCTATAAGGCTGGCAATATCTATTTTCTCATAATTGAGAGTTCTTTCACCTGCTTCTAGCCTTGAGATATCAAGTAGATTGTCAGTAATTTCTATCAGGCTTTTCCCGCTCAGGAGAATATTATTGACATATTTCGATTGTCTAGTATTCAGGGGCCCGAAAGCTCCCTCCAGCAGTAAATCGGAAAAACCTATCACAGAGTTAAGGGGGGTCCTTAGTTCATGGCTAATGTTCATAATGAACCCGTTCTTGGCTCTGTTGGCAACTTCTGCGTCTTCTTTCTCTTTGAGAAGAGTATTTTCCAATTCCGTTTGCCTATCTGGCAGTCCTAAATATCTCCATTTTCCTTTTCTTTTAATGAAAATGCTATTTTCCTCCATTAGCTCAAGCAACGTGCTACCTGAAAGTTCTTCAAGAGGAAGGGTACAAAGAAGAATGAGATTTTTGTTATCCCCAAAACTAACCATTTCAACGATTTTTTTGCATGTTTTAAAATAGGGCTTTAGAGAAATTCCTGAATTTTTGAGATCAAAATTTGTTCTGAATCCTGTAAATCCTCCGGAAAGGGCTTTTTCAGATCCCTTTTCTGCAAGTTCTTTTATTGCCGATGCAAGAAGATTAATATTTTTAGGGAGCTGTTCGGCTGTCTTAAGTTCCAATTGAGAAGAAACAATGCAATTCTCGAGATCTATTCCTGATTTTATAAGTTCATTCTTTGCTTTTTCAGCAATCATTTCATCCGGGAAAAACCATAAGCAGTATTCTCCCATTTCAATTCCTTGCTTAAAATAGATAGCAAGTAATTCTGTCAATTCTTCGGTATCGTCATATACGGCAGAGATCTGGGGGCTCTGCGGAACGCTTGAAAAAAGTTCAGGGCATTCATCAATATCTTTTTCCAAAATCTTTCCCCCTCATGTGTTTGCATCAAGTATTTTCAATACCACACAATCGGGTATCATGAAATATAAGCAGAGTTATACAAAGCTACAAATACAGTATTTATGATTTTCAAGGCGAATTAAAGTGTTTTAAAATAACTTAATGACTGCACAACTATATCATTTATCTTTTCACAACTTGTCGTGTTCCGTACATAAGCTTAAACTTTCTTATCATACGCCGTTAGAATATATAAGAAATGTGCTTATTTATACTGTTTGGATACCTCATAGAAACCTAACACATGAATTTGATAAATTCCAAAAATCCAGGCCTTTTCCGGCTCATACTCTTATGGGCGATTCCCTGAACAAAACAGTAGCTTTGTTGCAAATACGAAGAAATTCTGGATGTCTAAAGCTTCAATTTATCTCTAAATCTCCGCTCTTCTTATGGGTCAAATTCACTTTTTAGACCGTTTAGGTTTTAAGCTCATTGACTTATTAGTTAAACTGACAAGTCCTATATTATTAAATCTTTATAACCGCCACTTTTCTCACGCCTCGGAAACAGCAATCCGAAATGTACTTCGTGCAATCTTAAATTGTCCGCGAGCTTTATAATTTTATTGTAACAGCCATTTATTAATATCTTTGAGATCAATATCTACTGGGGTTTTCGAGTAGCTCAAAAAATGATATTAGTGTTAGGTTTGTAAGCTGATACCTACAGTCCCTTAGTCCTATAAAAGTTTCAAAATGGTCGAGCGGTAAGGGCAGAATATAGAGGACCGTGTTAAAGATAAAGCAATCTGTCAGGATCTCTCTTGGGAGCATCCGGAGCGCAAAACTTCGCTCGGGCCTGACTACCCTGGGCATTATTATAGGAATTACTGCAGTAGTTGCGAATGTCTCTCTTGGGGAAAGTTTTAATGTTTATTTTGCCGACCAGATAAATGCCCAAGGATCCAATTTTATTATTATATACAGCCAGGAACCTAATCTTTTCTATAATAATGAACTGCAAATTATTGATAAAACTCCAGGCGTTGCCGCTGTTTCTCCCATAAAGCAGCAGCTTGGGGGGGTAACCTATTTTTCTCAGAAGAAAAATGTTGACATTTATGGAGTCACCGAAGGCTATAAGGATACTTCCAATATCAGAATGCAAAATGGCAGTTTCATAACCCATCAGGATGCATTTTCTGCAGTTATAGGTTCCAAGGTAGCTAATGAAAAATTCAAAAGGAAAATTTCTTCCCGCAGTTCAATAGATATCACCTTGCGTCTTGAGGGAAACAGAACGGTAACAAGAACGTTCAAGGTAAAAGGCATAATTAAACCCTTGGAGGTTCCATCATTCGGAGGCGGAGCACCCGACAGGGATAATAGCGTCTTTATCCCGATTTCAATTATTAACCAGATGCTCGAAAAAGATGATTTCTCGGCTTTCGTTGCCATGTCCGACACTCTGGAGGACGTGGAAAATGTTTCAGATTTAATCGATAAAAGGCTTGCCAGGAACTTCGGAGTTTCATCAAGGGATATCAACGAGGAAGATACAAAACCCTACAGGATTTTCAACCAGGCCGATATTCTTAAGCAACTTAACCAGCTTGCTAATGCTCTCGGGAGTTTCCTGGTTGCTGTGGCATTGATATCCTTGATTGTCGGATCAATAGGGATAATGAATATTATGCTTGTAACCGTAACTGAACGCACCAGGGAAATCGGGATCATGAAAGCCCTTGGCTTTTCCAGCATGGATATTCTCTTGCTTTTTTTAGTGGAATCAGTTATTATCAGCCTCTTCGGAGGCCTTCTGGGAGTGGGGTTGGGAATCGGAGGGGCCTATATAGCCACAGCCGTCCTGAAGCTTCCCTTCTTTTATTCCTCTTATATTTTCGGAGCAGGATTAACAGTTGCATTAATTGTGGGAATTTTAGCAGGGGTCTATCCCGCAAGCAAGGCGGCAAGATTGGCCCCTGTAGAGGCCTTAAGGTATCAATAAAGTCGCTTTTTATGTTATTTCACAGGCTTCAACTCAAATTCCCGCTGGGCATTTATATTAAGGGAAATAATATATCGAATACATTATTATAGATTAGAATACTGATTATTTCACTTTATTATTTTAATTCGAGTTGAGGAAGAGGGGATTATCATATGAAAATAACAGTTTTTAGCGGGAGCCATAAAGGCAGGGAAGGAAACACTCTCATTATGGTTGAAGAATTCTTGAAGGGGGCGGAAGAAGCCGGGGCAGTGACCGAAAATATTATCCTTGCTGAGAAGGACATCAGGTACTGCAAGGGAAAGTTCAAATGCTGGCTCACCACACCTGGAATATGCACCATACGTGATGATATGGATGACCTGCTTCCCAGGTTCCTGAATTCGGATATTGTTGTGTTTGCATGTCCTGTGTACTTTGACAATGTACCGGCTGCAATGAAAAACTTCATTGATAGACTTGCTCCTGTGCTTTTGCCCCATTTTGAGGAAGATAAGAAAGGTGAGTACAGGCACGCAAAGCGCTATGAAAAATATCCGAAAATAGTCGTTATTTCTAATGCCGGGCTTCCGGGCCAGATGAGTTTTGAGGTTGAAAGCCTCTTTTTCAGGAGATTAGCGAGAGACTTTCATACCGAACTTATTGCCGAAATCTATAGAGGGGAAGGGGAAATTTTCAGAGGTCAGAACAATTTCATGCTAAAACCTTTGCTGGGGAGATATAAAAAACTACTCAGATGCGCCGGGAAAGAGATAGTTGAAAACCAGAAGCTCTCGGAAAAAACAATCAAAGAACTCGAAAAACCAATCGTGCCTCCGAGCCTCTATATAAAATTCGGAAATGAAGAATTGGACCGGATGTTTGAAGAAGGCAGGATCGATTGAAAAGCGCTGCAAGGAGTTCGGATGATTAATATTGAGAGAAAAAATACTGGATGAAAAAAATTAAAATCTCCTGAAAATTTTAGTTTTTTTCAAACGACCTCTAAGTTGCCTTCCATCAGGTCTTCCAGATTGTGCTCCAAATAAGGAGCATTGCTTCTGTTAATCAGTTCCTGGCAGACTTCGGCCGGGTTTCCGTCCATAGCAATAGCTCCGTTTTCTATCAGTATAGCCCTGTGGGCAACTTCCCGGACAAAATCCATGTGGTGGCTCACAAGCACAATGGTCGTGCAAAAACGTTCGTTGATTTTTTTTAAAGAGTTTGTTACATCCCTGAGGGTTACCGGGTCAAGATCTCCGAAGGGCTCATCAAGCATGAGGTATTCGGGGGAGGTTGCAAGGCTCAGAGCAATGAAAGCCCGAACATGCTCGCCCCCGCTGATCTGGTAAGGAGTTTTGTCAAGGATTTCCATTGGCAGGTCAAGAGCTTCAAAGACTGGTTTTGCGTAAGTATCGACATCACTTACCGGGATTATGGGGAAAAGTTCAAAATATATGGTATTACTGAGGTTAAGCTCTCGCAGTGCCATTTCTTTCTCATCTTCGGGCATATCCGGCAGGCGGTAAATAGTATCGAGTGTCTCGTCGGAAAGCCCCATTTCCTTGGCTTTTTTCCTGGCATGTTCGATTGCGCCCTTCTTTTTAATGCTTAATCTGAACCGAATCTGGTCCCTGACCGTAGAGTTAACAGACATTGAGAACTCCTGGTTCATGACGCTCGTAATCCGCCGAAGCTCCATGCGCTTCTCGCTATATTCGACGACATCCACCCAATCTCCATTGCAGAGATATTCAACTGTCCCGCCCTTCGGCTTGATGAGTCCTTCCATGAGTTTCATAAGTGTAGTTTTCCCAGCACCTGAAGGGCCGACAAAAGCCAGAATTTCTCCCTTGTAAACATCTAGAGAAATATTTTTCATATTAAGGACTTCTCCCATCCGAATAATGGAATAACGTTTTGAGATGTCCTTTACTTTTATGCAGACTTCCTTATTTTCAGGTTCTGTAAGCTTTTCCCTCGGCTTCATATCTTTAAGGAAATTTTTAAGCACCCAGGAAGGTTCTCCATCGGCTGCGATTTTTCCGTTTTCAAGGAAGATCAACCTATCAGCAAGATAGGCATGAATTTCAGGAAGATGAGAAACTACTATTATCGGTATGTTCAATTTTTCTTTCAGGTTTTTTATGACATCAAGAACTTCTTGCTTTGTGTCTGGCCCTGTCATTGTAACAGGTTCATCCAGCAGAAGGACTCTGGGCTTTGCAGCAAGCTGCCTTGCCATTACAACTCTCTGTTTTTCTCCTCCGCTCAGGATGTTTGTGGAATGAAGAGCTTTATGTTCCAGACCTACTAGTTTCAGATATTCCATTGCCTCTTCAAAGAGGTCGTCGTAATCATTTGTTACATCGTGTGGCATGAGTTCATTCTGTGGAAGAGCTTCATGCCCCGTTCTAAGGTAATTTAGTTTCCTTATTATATTTTCAATTGCAGGCCCGTTCCAGAGCCCGAAATTTCGCTGGAGGTGTATCGCAGTTACGCTTTTCAGGAATAATTCCCCTTCTATCCCGGAATTTGGGGTTATAATTTCCCCGTCTATTTCCACAGTCCCTTCCTGAAAAGGTTCTACCCCACGGATTATGCGGAGAAGCGTCGATTTTCCGCTCCCGCTCCGGCCTGTAATCCCTAGAATATTTCCATCTTCCACTGTGAGGTCGATATGGTCCAATACTCTGATGTTTTCGGAACGCACCTCATAATCTTTTACCAATTTGGAAATCTTGAGCATAATCATACCTCTTCGTGTTGATTGCAAGTTGATACTCGATCATTGATTCTGAAGGATTCGACATTCTCTCTTAGAGGAAAAATTTGTCTTTCCTGAACCGTTGAATTTTCCAGATATTAGTGTTTAGTAGAAATGATACTAAAATAGAGTCAGGTATTTTCCTTTAAAACTATTTATTACAATCGGCTGCTTATATACTGCTGCCTGAACAGATTTTAAAAATCAAGTATATAAATAGTTTTTAAAATAAAAAGTTTGGGTAATAAGAATAAGTTTGGTATTGAAAAGCAGACAGAAATTCCTGAAAACATCTTTTAAGGACAATCATCGCTTTATGGCTGACACGATCTCGGAAACCTTTGCAGCAACATCACTTACTTCTTCAACAACCGTGCCTGTGACGATCATATCCGCACCTGCAGAAACACAGAGCTTTGCAGCTTTTGCATCTCTGATTCCACCGCCGACGATAAGTTTATTTTCCCCGAGTACCTGTTTGACGGCCCATATCATCTCGGGATTAACAGGTGTATCGGCTCCGGATCCGGCTTCAAGGTAGGTGTAATGCATGCCCAGGTATTTGCCTGCAAGAGCATAGGCTACGGCAATTTCGGGCTTTTTTCTGGGGATCAGTTTCGCGTCGCCTACCCAACCGACAGTTCCCCCGGGTTCGACTACAAGGTAAGCCATAGAGATAGGCTCGATCTGACTTTTATATACAAGCGGAGCCCCAAGTACCTGGTTTGTGATCACATAGCCTAAATCTCTGGAGTTCAGAAGGCTCATGAAAAATACGGCATCTGCATATCTGCTGAGCCCGGCTGAACTTCCCGGGAAAAGGATGGTTGGGACATTTATCCTCTCTTTTATCCTTATAACGGTTTCATCAAGAAGGATTCCCGACGCTCCCGTTGAGCCGCCTATCATGATCGCGTCGGTACCTCCGTCAACTGCCGCAAGAGCCATTTCAGCTGCTCTTTCAGGCGTTTGAGACGCCGGGTCGAGAAGGGTAAGATGAACTTTTCCTTCCTTATCAATAATTTTTTGAAGGTGTGCTTCCACCTGCAAAAAAGATCATGCTCCCTTGGATTCCTTGGATTTAACGCGAAGGGCACTGGAACCGCATTTTCTGCACCGAGTTGCTCTTGTTGCATTTCTTGCATTGCATTTCATGCAGATTTTTTTATTCAATAATCTTTCTTCTGCTTCTGGAAAACGAGCCATTTTTGTCACCTGCTAGTATTTTTTTTATCAATGATAAGGCATATAGCCCGCTTAATGGATGTTAAGGAATATAACGCTTTTCATCAAAAATAGGCTTCCCACCGAGTTTGCTATCTTTTTTTCTTGGTCTTTCGCATACCTGCCATTATCCTGCTTGCTCACTCAATCAAAGCTTATTTATTGGTTATCTTGTTTAATCCATGTTCTGCAAAGTTAACATTGAAATTACATTAGCTAAGAATTATTAATGCAATACTAATGTTGTGGTCGTCCAGCGTTATATGATTGGTGTTTTGAAGCACTTAAATGTTAGAAGATTTCTTAGTGTCCACTTTGAATCTGTAATCCCTGCTTCTCTTGC
>JADGNM010000009.1 GCA_017883485.1 Methanosarcina sp. | reverse complement strand
GATCGTTTATTTTACCAAAAAATTACTTTTAGAGCCTCTAAAATAATACTGCAAAATGCCTTTGAATACGAATCCCGCTTTAAAAACTATAATAATGTTGCATCTGCCAAAAAAATTAGCATTTATTAGGATTTATTTCCACAAATTGCATTAAAATATAAATATTTAATATGTTTTAAAAATTCAAATGAAGTTTATTTCTTGATTAATAGATTATTAATTACTCTAATGTTAATTATAGATATATTAATGCATTTAATCTATTTTAAATTGTTATTAGATAATTTTTTTGCGAAATAAGGTATATTATTAAATATTAACTGAAATAAAGGAATAATACGGAAAATGGCAAAACCTCAATTATAAGATCAGGAGTGAATTTATGACTCTTCAGGAAGAATTAAATAAAATTGCCTTAGCTAACGGAGTTTACTATTTTGGTGTATCAGACTTATCAAACAAAAGAGAATTTATTGTCGAACAAGGTGGAGACGAATTCGCGAGCGTGTGCGCCAGACTCCCGACCTGGAGCCTATACGAAAAATGTTGCAACCTACTTATATTAGATAGGCAACATGCAAAACCCGAACAAATATTTGTACAATATACTAACAACTTTTCAACTGCATTATTGATTTTTCGGATAAGCTCTTATTCGTCATTTTTTCATTTAAGAAATGCAAAGGCCGTTTGCTTCGCAAACGTGACAAGACACGTTAAGTAAAGTATTACGGTTTCCCTGTTTTATATTCCAAGTAGTTATTCCCACACTGGTTTTAAGTCCTCTTGAGGGAGCGCAGCGACCGAAAAGGACCTCGTGCTCCCGAAGCGAAACTCGGGGTTCAAAGTTTTTCCCATTTCTTGAGTTCCAGGATTTCGGACAGAGTTCCGCCTCTCCGAATCTCATCGAAAAGTCTCTTTTCAGTCTTGTAGACTTCTTTTGCTCTTCTTGCCAGTTCGTAAGCTCTTTCTTTGGGAATTACTACAACTCCACTCTCGTCGCCAACTATGTAATCTCCTGGCTTTACGGTCTGACCACCGCAGATAATTTCGGCGTTGATTTCCCCGAAGCCTTTAGGATCTCCGGCATTGGGCACCGTGTTGCTGGTATAAATCGGAAGTCCGAGATTTTCGATTTCGTCAATGTCCCGAACAGCGCCTTCTATTACCACACCTGCGATTCCCTTATTCAGACTGCTCAGGGTTGCAAGCCCTCCCCAGCAGGCAATGTCCTTACTTTCGTTGTAGATGACGATTACATCCCCTTCTTTGGCAAGATCAATTGCTTCCACGGTCTTTGCCCAGTCTCCGGCAAAAGCCTGTACAGTAATTGCAGTTCCTACCATCTTCCCCCTTACCACAGGATGAATACCTTTCATTGCCCCTTTTCTGTGCATGGCATCCGAAATATTAGAGGTCGATACTTCTTTCAGGATTTCCCTGATTTCCTGATCAATTGTCCCTGTATCCCGAATTTCCACAGCTTCAGGGGAGTCCACGCTCTGCCGGATTTTTCTGGCGGCTTCTGTCACGTTGTCAGAGCGAGTGATATTTCCCCCAACAATTACAATTCTGGCTCCTGCCTTGACTGCCTGGGCAGCACTCTTCGCATCAAGCCCTCCGGCAACTGCAAGCTGTACGCTAACTTTTTCAGAAATTTCCCTGAGAATCGATACAGGATTTTTCCCTATCATCTGCTGGTCTATTCCTATATGCACATTCACATAGTCTACTCCCAGGGCTTCAAGTTCCACTGCTCTTTTTGCAGGGTCCGGAGCCGATATAAGGTCCGCCATCAACCTGACTCCGTACTTGTGGGCTGAACGCAGTGCATCAAGCACTGTAGAGTCATCCGCACTCCCGAGTATAATAACCACATCGGCCCCTGCTTTTGCTGCCATCTCAACTTCCATGGCTCCGGTATCCACTGTTTTCATATCCGCCAGGATCGTCCGGTCAGGAAAAGCCTTTCTCATTGTGCGAATTGCATCCATTCCCTCGCTTTTGATCAGGGGTGTTCCTATTTCAATCCAATCCGCACCTCCCGACACTGCTTCCCTTGCAATCTCAACCGAGCGGTCCAATTCCAGAAGATCAAGTGCAACCTGAATTATGGGAACGATAATATCACCTCAGCGGGAAACCGGAAAAACGGAAACATTGTATTTTCCATTGATCCCCGTTAATTATATTTTTAAGTCTTACTCCGGATTTATTTTATTAAATTTCCGGTTCTTTATCTCATATGATTCCCTATACCCTATTTTTCGTATATTAGTTCTTCTATCTGTATTGTTTTTTATCTAAACTGTTTTTGTTCAACGTAGCCATTTTATATTTAAGATTTACAGATAAGAATTACTATTACATGAAAGAATTATTATTACATGAAAGAATTATTATTATATGACAGTCACATGACAGTCATGCAAACTTTTTCAATAAGAAAAGCAAATGATTAGGTGTAGACTATGAAAGAAGATTCGGGAGTGAAAGAGGACTCTAGTATAAACAGGAAAGAAAGTTCGGAAGAATATATAACCGAGGATGAACGCAAACAGTTACTTTCAGCTCTGCACTGCCGCCTTTTCTGGGTAGGTCAGCATATTCCGAATTATGTAGAATTTGAGGGTGAGACTTATCCTCTGCACAACTACGTATGGGAACTCATCCAGAAAGACAAGCTCACAGAGGGTGAAAAATCCAGTATAGACAAATGTATCGAAATTATTTCGGCAAAGGAAAAGGAAGACGAAAAGGAACTGGAGGAAAAATCCCTTACTCCAGAGGAAGCAAAAACCCTCTATCATGAAACTGCCGGCCTTTTGCGAGCTATAACAGACTTGAAGGAAATTGAGAGTGGAACTCTTCAGGAGAATACAAAACACTTTCAGGAGATGTTTGCTAATCAGAGGATAAAAGATGCCAAAATGTGGCTCGAATTTATTAAAAATGTATCCCAGTGAGTTGCCAAATTGGTACATGGTAGGTCCAGTGGCTGCCTCATTAACTTTAAAAAATTCGGAGCAAAGGTTATATCTTTAGGAACCCTTTATGAAAGCAGGATGTCATATAAGAACCGACACGTCATCTCTATGAAGGATTTTTCTCGCAAAGAAATCGATTACATTCTGGATACGGCAGAAAAGCTTGAGCCTGTTGCCAGAGGTGAAGAAAGATCCCGGTTGCTGGATGGAAAAATAGTTGCTCTTCTTTTTTTTGAACCAAGCACAAGGACAAGGCTATCTTTTGAAGTTGCTGCTCAGAGGCTTGGAGGACAGGTCTTAAACCTGGGTTCCGTGGAGGCTAGTTCTGTTATGAAAGGAGAAAACCTTGCAGATACTATCCGCGTGATCAGTAAGTATGCAGATCTTATAGTATTGCGTCACCCCCTTGACGGATCGGCAAGGATGGCTGCCGAGTTTGCAAGCGTCCCGATAATAAATGGTGGGGACGGCTCTGTTCACCACCCTACACAGACTTTTCTTGACCTTTATACTATCCGCAGGGAGAGCCATCTTGACGACCTGAGAATTGCTATGGCGGGAGATCTGAAATACGGGAGAACGGTCCATTCCCTCTGCCATGCCCTTTCCCTTTACGGAACTGAAATGACTTTCGTTTCCCCCCCTGAACTCAAGATGCCTTCGGAAATTGTCAGGGATCTTCAAAAGAATAAGATAAGCATAAAAGAAACCGATTCCCTCGAAGAAATAATTGGAGACATAGATGTTCTCTACATGACAAGAGTCCAGCGAGAGCGCTTCCCTGATCCCGAAGAATATGAAAAGGTTAAAAATAAGCTGAAGATTACAGGCGACCTCCTGAAGAACGCAGACCCGAACCTTAAGATTCTTCATCCTCTCCCTCGAGTCAATGAAATTTCCCCGGAGGTAGATGCAACGCCGCATGCACGTTATTTCCAGCAGGCTTTCTATGGGGTCCCAATTAGAATGGCACTGCTTGCTCTTGCAATGGGAGTGATCGAATGAAAGAAAAGCGGGACTTGAAGGTCCAGGCAATTGAAAGAGGGACAGTGATAGATCACATAAAGGCAGGACAGGCTTTAAATGTCCTGCGTATACTTGGAATCTCCAGCGCTTTTCGGGCAACGATTAGTTTTGTAATGAATGCTCCTGGAGGTAAAGGCAAAAAAGATGTCGTAAAAATCGAGGGAAAGGAGCTTAATGTTGAAGAGTTGAACAGGATTGCCCTTATCGCTCCGAAAGCTACCATTAATATCATAAGAGATTATGAGGTAGTCCAGAAAAACAGTGTCGCTCTTCCTTCGTATGTGGAGGGTGTTGTTCGCTGCATCAATTCGAACTGTATTTCTAATAGCAATGAGCCTATAAAATCTAAATTTTCCGTGCTCCAGTCCGAAGAAGAGGGAGTTACTCTCCACTGCCTTTATTGCGAACACGTAATCTCGGAAGATTTAGCCGAAAATTTGCTGTAAAGAAGAATTTGCTATCATATTTAAAAGTAATTTTTTATTTTATAAGAATGTTTTTTATATTATCTCGAATCACATCGAGAAACTTACGACTTCATGAATATATTATTAACTGCATTTTAATTCGGGGGAAAATTCATGCTTAAAGGTGAAAAAGACAAAGAAAAAACGGATGAAGAATATATCGGGTATGAAGAGCGCAATAAATTACTCTGGAGTCTCAGGAGTGATTTTGCCTGGGAAGGAAAGAAGAATCCTGAGAGAGTGGAGATTGAAGGGCAGGAATATAAACTGAGGGACGTGATTCGGAAACTGGCAGAAACGGAAGTGCTCGATCCGGATGAGGCTGCCGAGATAAGAGCTCTTATTCCTAAACTCAAGGATAAGGCAAAGGCAGACGAAGAGTTGCTGGAAACAGAGGAGCTCACAAAGAAAGAGGCCGAAATGCTGTACGAAGAAGCAGCCGGACTTCTGCGGGCTGCAATGGAGTTAAAAGACAAGCTTGAAGGAAAGGACGGAGAGAAAGGTCCCGACGAATTTAAAAAGATGCTCAAAACTCAGAAGCTCATGGATGAAAAGAACTGGCAGAATCTTCTCAAAAGTCTCAAAGAATAAACTTGTTTATGTTTTCTTAATGTACTTCCGGCCCCAAGGTATTCGATTTCAGATATTTCTTCTATTTCTTCTTTATCTCATATTTCATTCGTTCTCTTTTTTGAGAATCGGGGTAATCTCTTCCGACTCTTCTGTACTGAGCCAGAGACTCAGGGTTGCTTGTGGCCAGAGTCTCAGGCTTGAGCGTGAGATTATTTTGAGAACACACTGATAAGGCTTCAGGATTTCAAAGCCGTAACAAGCCAAAAGTAAGGGAATATACATTACCAGTTTCTGCAATGCTGTCTGGCTTCTTGTGCTCTGGCATTAAGACACCAGCCCATAAGTCTCCTTATACATTTTACGAATACATCCATCGTCTATTTTTCCCCATTCACTTTTTTTCTCCGCTGGAATTGCAAATAGATATCCTTTCTGTCAAAAAGCCTCCTCCCAGTGGCTCAATATAGAATGGCTGTCATTCTTTTCGACCGAATAACCTGTAACCTTATATTAAATCGAATCTGGTTGCATAGGATTATCCATCAGTTTCTCTACGCTTTCAGGAACCTAAATTTCGTTAGCCCATCCAAAACTTCCGAAGTCTCATGATTATTGCTCAGGATCTGATGTAGAGGATAATGCCAATTAAAAAGAGGAGCATTCCTACTCCTACCAAAAGTAATGATATGTTATCTTTTTCCATGACAAGCGTCAATGCCGAAACAAACCCACCTATACCTGCAAGTAACAACCCTATTCTTTTCATACGGCTAAGATCGCTTCTGGCTTTTTCCCCTCCTGAACGATCGGCTTTTTCTCCCCCGGATCGATCATATGCTTCAAAATTTGCAGGGCTAATCCGAGATCCGGTTTCAGTAAGTTTTGCATTCGGACACCAGCTCATCAGTTTCCTTAAATTCTTTGCAAATATATTCATTTTTACTCACCCCATTTTTTACTTCTGAGCTCAGACCTTTTCCACCAATTCCTTTAATTTCCTGAATAATTCATCAGCTATTTTTGTGGGATCTTCGGTACTCTGGAGTTTGAGGTGCATTTCCTCTGCAAAATCCCAGAGCAGTTCGATACATTCCCTGTACCTCTCGCAAGATCTGCATTCCCCTTCATGTTCGTACCAGACCTGCATTCCGTGTTTTGTCGAGACAAAAATTATTGCTTTGGCCTTGAAGGGAACCGATCTCCCAAAGAGTATCCCCGTCTTTGAGTCCATTTTTTCTACTTCGATCCTGTTTGCCCTGGCCATCTCAAGCAGGGTTTCTTCGATGCGCTTATCCATACTGAGAAGGGCTCTTGAGACCGCCTGCCTGGAGATCCCGAAATGCTTTGCAATATTAATATTCGGGAGCCCGTTTCGGCGCAGGAGCCAGAATTTGAATTGTTTTTCATCTGCCGGAAGGAACATATGTAAACATCTGGGAGTTGACTATTTATAGCTTTTTATTCTAAAACTTTTTAAAACTCGCAGCCTGCAAAATTTCTGCTCTCTGGCAAGAATTTCGACGTTTTTCAAGGTTAATTTGACTATCTGGGCACAAAAGAGATATGGAAGATGGATAAAATTTGTTTCCACAAGTTGATATTTTTAGAATCTTAATAGTTTTTTGGATTTAATGATAATATATAAAGAAATTGTAGATATGATGAGGCTCTTTTATGCAAAAAGGGAATTTTTCAGAAATAGATCCGGAAGTTCTGTATCTCTCTGAAGACTTAAAAACCAAAAATGAAGAAGAGAATGTAAAGAAAGAAACTGAGGAGTTTGGAGTTGAAGCTAAAGCTACTGTTGATTCCAGAATATATGAACGTCCTTCTTTCTTTATAGGCATACCTTTTTTTGTTGTTTTCGGAGGCATTGGAAGCAAATATGAGAGTGTGTTCTCAATTGAACATGAAGGAAAAACAGTAGTTGTACTCTACCATGGTCTCTGCCTCGTTTCAGCAGAGGATAGACTTTTTATTCGTGGAAAATGGTATAGAGGGAAAAAACTCGGAGTGCAGGGAAATGTCGTTGTTGCGGATAGGGTTGAAAACCTGAGTTCCGGGCTTGTTTTCAGCAAAAAATGATTTTAATGGTGCCATGCGGTTCATCGGGACTCGTTAAGATCTTTTTTAATATTCGATGTTCTTTTCGTGAGCCAATGAAATATTCAGGAGAGGAATGGATTAACTGGATTTCTTGCTTGCAAGCAAACATTCCTGGTATATTGTGGGACGATTAAGGCTCTAGACTCCAGGGAGTAAGTACTCACAAGCAAGCAATATCCTATTTCCCATCTAATACTATTTATAATTTTCTCAGCAGAATAACAAAGGTTTTTCAGTTAACGACCCACTCATAGGGTTCCTAAGGCCAAAAATGTAGATAAAGAGAAAAAATGTAGAAAAAGTGAGAAAAAATGCAGGAAAAATACAAAAGAATTGAAAAAATCTAATTTTAGCCTTCAAAATTAGGAATAGCCTGCAAGAAGACCCAGAATCATCTAGCAGGCTATCCTGGAATTATCTGGCAGGCTATCCTGGAATTATCTGCAGGCTATTTTTGAGCTAAATCCAATGCATTTGAGCTAATTTACAAGCTCAGCACATCGTCCATGGAATAAATCCCGGGCTTCTGTGAGCAGACCCATTCGGCTGCACGAATAGCGCCGTTGACAAAGATCTGGCGGGAGTGAGCCATATGCCGGATTTCAATTCTTTCGGAGTTGCCTGCAAAAAGGACTGTATGGTCTCCAGTAATGTCTCCGGCCCGGATGGCGTGGATGCCGATTTCCTTGCCTCGAGGAGCGAGGCCTTCTCTACCGTAGATATATTCCTTGCCTTCCAGGACTTCGCTGATCACGTCTGCAGCTCGAAGTGCGGTCCCGCTTGGAGCGTCTTTTTTCTGGTTATGGTGAGATTCTATAATCTCGATATCGTAATCTGCAAGGTACTTTGCAGCTTCCCTTACTATCTTGAAGAAGACGTTAACGCCTACGGAATAGTTGGGGGAGATGACTGCACTCACCCGATTTTCGCGGATTGCCTCATCGATAACTGCGCGCTGTTCCGGAGTCAGGCCTGTAGTTCCTATTATAAGGTTTACTCCACATCTGGCTGCAGTCGGAGCGTTTATTGCAGTGGCGCCTGGTGCTGTAAAATCAATCAGGACATCAGCCTGAGTTTTTTTTAGGACAGATTCGAGATCTTTTACATCCGAAACCTGGACCCCAAGATTACCCACATGGGCAAATTCTCCTGCATCCTTTCCAAAGTTGCCAATATCAAAGGCGGCAACAAGCTGCATATCCATAGAGCGGGTAATATTTTCCACAATTAGAGAGCCCATCCTGCCACAGGCTCCGAGTACTGCTATGTTGATCATTCCATAACCCCCAGTTTTCTGAGTTCATCCGCAAGCTTTGCAGTATTTGCCTCGCTAAGTGGTGCGAGTGGGAGCCTCACGTGCCCGCTTGCAAGCCCTATAAGTTCGGCAGCTTTTTTAACCGGTATAGGGTTTGTTTCCAGGAAAAGAGCACGAATTAGTGGCGCAAGCTCATAATGGATCTTTCTGGCAGTTTCGTAATCTCCGGCAAGAGCCGCATTTACCATTCCAGACATTTTGTCAGGAACTATATTTGCAGCAACAGAAATGACTCCTCTACCTCCAATAGAGAGGATCGGAAGAGTCAGCCCGTCCTCACCCGATATAACCGCGAAATCTTCGTCTACAGTGCTTTCTATAATCTGGGAAACTTTGCCTACGCTTCCGCTGGCTTCCTTAATTCCCACAATATTTTCTACCTTTGCAAGTTCGGTGATTACTTCCATCGGCATATCCTGCCCTGTCCGTGAGGGGACGTTATACAGGATCATAGGGATATCTACTGCCTCTGCTATTTTCCTGAAGTGTGCAAGCAGGCCTGCATAGTTTGGTTTGTTATAATATGGAGAGATTAGAAGTACGCAGTCAACACCCGCATCAGCTGCGTGCTTTGTAAATTGGAGAGCTTCCTCTGTGTTATTTGAGCCTGTTCCTGCTATCACAGGAACTTTTGAACACTTCACTGCAATGTCAATTACTTCTTCGTGCTCGAGTGCAGAAAGGGTTGCCGATTCTCCTGTAGTACCACAAGGCACAATCCCTGCAACTCCTCCCTCTTCAACAAATGCGATATTTCTTTGTAGGCCTTCCCTGTCGATCCTGTTGTCTCTTGTAAAAGGAGTGATCAGGGCAGGTATTACTCCTTCAAACATGTCAGATATCCCCGCCTGTATCATGAAGTAAATTATCAATTTGTTAGTACACTTTCATGCGTGCAACTTTTCTTGAAACGTAACCTGCAACCCTGTTTCTTATAACCTTACTTTCAATGGTTGTGTATTTTGTCACAAGAATCTTGTTTGTCTCAAAGTCCTTTGTGAAGACATCTCCGTAGTCTTCAAGCAGCCTGAATGCTATTCTTTTTATATTTGTCTGTCTTATATTTCCCATCGTATCTCCTCTTGATGTTTTTGCTTTTTTTTATTCCAGTTGTTCGAGCTTACTTCTGTTTTATTTTACCATGTTTTCCTGTGAATTCTGGTTAATATGAAGCCAGAGGCAGAAGGCAGTTCTCAGGTGCCTTTGTTATTCTCTCCGATTGACGAATTTGATGAAAACTGGATACAAAAATTTGACTAATAATGATCCTGCCGACTAATAGAGCACTTGAGATTTATAAGTTTTGGGGTCATTATCCTGG
Organism: Methanosarcina sp.; assembly: GCA_017883485.1. GTDB lineage: Archaea > Halobacteriota > Methanosarcinia > Methanosarcinales > Methanosarcinaceae > Methanosarcina. The sequence continues at coordinate 6,921 of JADGNM010000009.1, read as the reverse complement.
TCAAAACCGAAAGGCTTTCCATTCCCTCACTTAATTGTTCAGGTTGAGTGCAATAAGTGGTTGACAACTTTCTTTAGTTTTACACTGATGTATTTTTCATGTGTATTTTTCATGTGCATTTTTCATGTACAATCTTCACTTTTTCTTCTTTACATAATCCGTCTTTCCAAGGACACGATCGAGAGTGCCTGCATTGATGAAAACGCGTTCCCTTAATCCTTTGCGATTTATAAAGAGCCCTAATAGGACAAAAAGCAAGCCAACCAGACTAAAATCCGGACCCGTCGCAATAATAATAGCTCCTAACAGAGTAACTGTAGAAGCTGCAAGTCCCTTCAGAGATCCTCTCCTGTAGGAACGATAGCCTGTCCGCTTAAAGATTCGGACGTCCCGAAGAGTTAGAAAGAGAACAACGAAATAGGCAAGCATTGCAATTTCCAGATACATTCTTTTCTCCGTCTTCTATTTTTGATTTAAACTCTCTGATCCTTTACTGGATCGAGAGATAGAAGTCATATCTTCTTTTGATCTCGTATCCATAACTTTGCAGGAGTCAGTTAAAGTTGATAAATATGTCACTGCAAGAAGATTATGCAGGATTACGTGTGCAATATGATATATAAAACCAGCAGATTAAAACCAGCAGATTAAAACAAGCAGATTAAAACCAGCAGTTAAAACCGGCAGGCCAGGTTTCTCCTGCAGTTTTTAAGCCTCGAGAAAGTAGAAAAAAGATGTTTTTGTGTTAACAGATATCCGATTATATTCAGGGAGAAATGAGCCCGAAAAGTACCATATAGACAGTGATGCCGAGGAGAAAAGTTCCTGTCCATAGAAGAATTTCAAGGTCCATATATTTCTTGACTTTCCATTTCCACTGATCGGTAACAAAAAGAATTCCGGTGAAGATTGTCAGAATGCCAAGAAGCATGTGCAGGCCCAGGAGCGAATTATAATAGGGCAGGGTAAGGCCTCTTGCCTTACTGTACAGCATATAGAGTACTGCAGGTAGGGCCAGGCAGAAGGCGAATCTCGCAATTTTTCCGTGCTTAGCTATGCTTTTTCTTTTAATGTAAATTGCGCACAATAGAAAAATAAATGCAAAGGTCTGTATTATCAGTGAGAGGTCAGATAACATAAAAGGTCTTGAATCTAAAAACAATTTACTCCCTACCAGTATTCTTTCTATATCTTCTAAAATTGTTGCTAAAATATTTATATTTGCTTTTTTTTGAAATTTTTTTACAATATTCTCGGGTTAAGTAGCCCGCTCAAGAATAGAAGCGCGAGAAAGAGCGGCTGATGGACAAAATATATAACCAGAGAGTGCTGTCCGACAATGGAAATTAACCTAATAAGAGGATTTTTCCCGGCTTTTAAGACTTTAAACCTCCTTTCTCCACCCTCATATAGGGAGTTCCCAAGGAAAATTCCTGCAAGCAGTACCCCAAACCAGGGGAATATAGGAAAATAATCCAGAGTTGTGAAGTTTTCGGGCGTGAAACCTAGCCAGAGCATAGCAGAAAATCCAAAAGTTTTACCCATGAGATAGAGTCCTGTAAGACCAAAAAACAGGCTGAAAAACAGATTTTCCTTTCCATATTTCAGAAAGGGATACGCAAGCACTGCAGAAACCCCAAAAAAGTGCAGAATCCCAAAGATGATATACTGATCCGGGAAAAAGATCCAGGTTATGGCTGTAACCACAAGACCCATGGAAAAAAGCTTGAGCCCTCTTTTAAGGTATTTAAAAAAATTTTCTGTTTTAACTCCATCGACTTCTTTATCGAGAGCTCTCGAATGACTTATAGATAGAGCAGTTCCTGAAATAAGAATGAAGAGAAAGGCTGCACTTCTGCCGATGTATAAAAAGAGACCGGACCCTATTTGGACATTCTCAATGCTGAAAAAGTCAAGATCGTAAAGAAAATGGTACAACAACATCAAAAAGACGGCAAATCCTCGCAGACAATCAATCTCCCAAAAACGGCCTGCATGCCTGTCCATATTTTACTCCTGAAGAATTCGAAGTCCTTTCACGAAGAAAGGCAGCCTTTTTAAAGATAGCAGCTTTCTTTAAAGGCAAGTATATTATATAGTTTATGAGCCTTCTGAGAAAAATAACAGCTTTTTGTTTTTTCCGGATGGACAGGATAATTTCAATTCCTGATAAAACACTGTGAGCAGGTCAAACAAAAAAAAGGCAGGAGGCTGAAGACGCTTGCTTATTCGGCTTCAGCATAACTTTTTATATATCCCTATTTAATCTCAAATTCCCTTGATGCGGCTCTACACGATTATATACTTTATTTATAGCTGAATTCCTCTCTTCTGCCTAATTTGGCTTTTGAAATGCAGTAATCTTCAAACTCACTCGGGAAGCCGCATCTTTATATAAGTCCGAATCCTGGGCCTAAGTACGGAATTACCCCGAACAAAAATACATTTGTCAAACCGTTAATCAGTATGACAAGGGGAAGACTTCGAGTTTTATAAAAGCAATATCCTAAAAAGCATCCCGCAAGGAAGGTAAATCCCATTTCATAAGGAGTTCCGTAACCTGAATGCATCACTCCAAAAAGGAGGCTTGCGAAAAGTATTCCTGCCGCAGGACCAATAAACTCTTCCAGCCTTGTCTGGAGAATTACCCTGAAGATAAGCTCCTCTACCAAACCCACAACAAAAACCATTATAACTATGAGTTCCAGCAGATTTACCTGCGAGATCTCCGGAATAAGGGGTCTGGCCCCAATTAACATGTATTCTGCTTCCGCAAAAACCAGAGCTGCAAGGATCGAAAGAGGAAGATAAAACCAGATCCTCCTGAGCAGATTTTTTTTCGTCTCAAGCACGATATTTTGATGAGTGATAGCAATTATTGCCGACATTGCAAGAGACGCATATATGAATACAAACGAGTAAAGGTTAACCTTCAAAAAGATTGGTATTGAGAGGTTCACCAGGCGAAATACTGGCAGAAGCAGAAATGCCTGGTTGATTTTACGGATCTCCTGGTCTTTTGCAACCGCTGTTGAGAATGAAAAGGCTAGAAGAAGAAGGGTATAAACTATTGCAGCTTCATTTAATCTTCCACCAAAGATCAGCAGTTCGGCAAAGGTAATCGCAATTACAGGGACTCCTGCGTAGAATACTTTTTTGAGGAATCCGTTTTTTTCTTCGGTTTGCATTTTAAACACTTTTCCAAGCTCCGGCAAAGAAATTCTTCCTGCTTCCAATTCTGAAGGTGGAAATTCCGGCATTGCCATTTTTAGCTCTCCTTAGTAACGTTAATCCAGAGATGCAGGTTCCTGTAAGGTATTGTCTTTCCTGTTTCATTAAAAAGCAAAAACTCTAATTTCGTATCATTTCCTTCGATGAGCGGTGTAAAGGTAACTGGCTCTTCCCACGACATATTGTTCGCAAGGCTTATGTGTTTCTGGTTTTCCGGAAGAGGTAGAGACCTGTTCCCAAGTTTCACATCCATCGTATAGTCTACGAACCTGTGCTCATGATTTATAATTCCTACAAAAACCGTCCCTTTTTCCCCCTGTACAAACACTGTTTGATAGTTGTCAGCTGTTTTGTTATGGCCCAGAATATAGAATTCAGTAAAGTGCTCTCCCTCTTTAGGATTTCCTATTATGTAAGCCAGACTGCCCACAGAGGCAAGGATTGAAAGGACCAGGAAAACTGCAAGAACCCTGTCGGTGGCGGATTCGGGCTTTTTTAAAATTTCAGTCTTTATGTTCAGAAAAGCAGCTTTGAATGGAATTTCAAATGCTTCTTTTTCAGGCAGCAAGTTTCTTCTATAATATGTAATTGCGCACATCAGGAGAGTAAAAGCTGAAATCGCTGTTAGAATAGGAATTTCCCTGATTCCCCAGACAGTATAGTTAAGGGCAAGTCCCATGGTCGGGACAACTGCAATACTAAGTCCAAAGGAGACCGCAGCCCTTTCAATTCCCTCAAGATCGTTCTTTGCCGGGAAGAGAGCGCCGGTCAGGGCATAGCCTGGCAGGAGAAGCACCATAAGAATACCCAGATATGTCCGTAGAAAGCTTCCACTAAACACAGGCAAAAGCACTAAAATGTCAGTAAGAAGCACAAGACCTGCCACAATCAACAGATCCAGAGGAAGTTGTCTTTTTGAGGCCATTTTATCACTAATAAAATTTTTAATAATCTATCTTCTTAGAATTTATAATTATGTGATCCTTCCATTAACAACATTTTTACAGTTTTTCTAACTGCATTTACATACCGGATTATTTTTATTACAGGAGAATAAAGGAGAACAAAGTGTTATATACCTTTATGTAGCGAAATAAACATTTATTGATATTATTATTTTGTTTGAAGTCCAATTTAAATCTGATATATTTTCCTCTCATCAGGTTTTGTTTGCATGATTAACAAATTAATTCTTCTATTTTTTTAGCTTCCACGTTATTCATAAGGCTTTATCTATGAAAAATTTTTCCCTCTTTCAGAAGGTTTTTCTTAAACTTATTTATTTTAGTATACTCTGGTAATGTTTTTACTTCTTCATAGAAATTCTCAGGCCCACTATAGAAAATTTTATTACATATTTGCCCTTTTCTGGAAGCATGAAAGTTCTGGTTACAGGGGGAGCTGGTTTCATAGGCTCCCATATAGCTGAGTATTTTGCAGAAGAAGGACATACGGTCAGGATCCTGGATAATCTTGCCACGGGTTTTCTCAGAAATGTCCCGCATTACGAGAACATCGAGTTTATTCAGGGAGATATATGTGACTCTTCCACAGTCGAAAAGATCGTTTCGGAAATGGACTATGTCTTTCACGAGGCTGCTCTTGTATCCGTACCTCTCAGCTGTGAAAGACCTGCTGAGGCTTTCCAGATCAATACTCTTGGGACCCTTGAAGTACTGCAGGCCTGCGTTAAAGCCGGGGTTGAGAAATTTGTAACTACGTCCTCCGCTGCTGTTTATGGGAATAACCCAATCCTTCCAAAGCGCGAAGATATGTATCCTGAGCCAGCCTCACCATATGCCATTTCCAAACTTGATGGAGAGTATCTGGCAAGGATGTTTTATGAGAGTCATGGCCTTCGAACAACCTGCCTGCGATACTTCAATGTTTATGGTCCCCGTCAGGACCCGAAATCCCCGTATGCAGCTGTAGTTCCCATCTTCCTGGAAAGGGCAAAAGCAGGAAAAGACCTTGTTATCTACGGAGACGGACTCCAGAGTAGGGACTTTGTGCATATTAAAGACGTAGTCAGGGCAAATGCTGAGTCTCTTGAGCATGGCGATGGGCAAGTCTATAATGTAGCTATGGGAAAAAGCGTCACAATTCTGGAACTTGCTGAGAAAATTATCGATTTAACTGGCTCTTCTAGCAAGATAGTATACGCCGCTTCAAGAGCAGGTGATATTCGAGACTCGAGAGCAGATGTATCAAAGATTTCTGGCTGGTGGAAAGCAGAGATCGAACTGCAGGAAGGTTTAAAAGATCTTGTTTAAAACATTTTAAAAACTGCCTGCTTTCAGAAATCAAATAAAAACAGGAGATACACTATCCCCTGTTTTTACTTTTTTAAAATTCGTCTTTTATTTCTCAGGTCCCTTCTTCTTTAGTATTATCGCACCTACAAGAAGGATTACAAGTAATTTATAGAGAAATGGCAATTTTTTCAATTCCCCCATTTTTATTTGCTCGAATGAAGGCATCAGGAATGTTCGGGCGAAAAATAAGGAAAATTACTTGACACTATTAGGTTTTTGCCGTAGCAGTATTACCCGATTAACCAAAGTACAGGTTTCTCAAAAATATCAACCGTTTAATGGAGGTACTGACAGTTTGGGAAAAACAAATGTCTAAAAAGAGAAATGAGACGAAGGTTCAATACCTTCATCTTGTCTTTCTTCTATCCTATAATTTTTTTCGCTCAATTTTCTTATCTTACTTTTATTTTCTTCTATACACCAGTGCTGCAAGTAGCGCAGTTATCCCGAGAATTATTTCAAAGCCTGGAGTTTTCGTGCTCTTTTTTGCAGGAGTGCTTGTGGCTTTCTGCTCAGGTGTCTGTACAACGTTTTCCTCTTTATTTCCATTGATTTGATCAAGGCCCGTAGTGTTGTTTTCAGGTTGCGTTACATTCGCGGTTGCACTCGCATCAGTTGAGCCACTGTTGACTACATTGGCACTTCCACTGCTTCCTCCACTGCTGTGACTGCTTCCTCCACTGCTGCCATTGGAGCTAGTAGCTTGCAGTACATTTATTGTGTCAGTTTTTGAAGCAATTCCATTTGAATTGCCAACTGTCAAGTTGACTGTATATGTTCCCGGAGTAGTGTATGTGTAAGCGGGTGGATTCGCAACACTTGAGTCAGCGACTCCGTCATTATTGAAGTCCCAGCTCCATGAAGTGGGCGATCCAGTACTTTTGTCAGTAAACTGGACGGAAAGAGGAACATATCCGCCTGTAACACTGGTGCTGAAATTTGCTACAGGTTTAGACTCTCCAGGTGTAAGTTCTATATGACGAGTAAGGATAATCGAACAATCTATGCTGCTGCTTTCGGGCGCATGCTCGTTACAGCTGACAGTTACTGTATTTGATATGAGTCCGATTCCACTCTCACCAACATTGTCTATATCCGCCTGAGTTACAGTGTAATCTCCTGTATAAACCCATGTCTCTCCCGGGTTCAAAGCTCCTGGATCATTGTGGTCCCCGCCTGATTTTGTCAGTGTAACCATCGGGTCGTCCACTGAAATCTCTGTAAGGTCCACGTTTCCATTATTCTTTACTGCAACCTGATATTGTATTATCTCTCCAACTTTATTACTAGGGAGCGCAGAGGGTCACGAATACCCCGACCTTCAGGTTGGGGATGAAGTGGACCCTCGCCTCTTTTTGATTCCGATCAAAATCTA
>JADGNM010000187.1 GCA_017883485.1 Methanosarcina sp. | reverse complement strand
ATATGTTTTTCCCTTTTTCATCAGTTAGTAATCAGACGTACCTATTACGTAAAAATCGATATCAATTAACTGTTTTTGATAGGCTGAATAGTTACCAATATTCTTTGGATTCGTTTCAATTTTAAGTATTTTTTTATTAGAAAATATATTCTTTGACATAATCTATTTATATAATCTCTTTAATATCTCAATTGTAGGAGAAACTCAATATATCGTTCTCATAACCTAGATCTGAATAGATTGGTGTATTTGCTATGCCGGAAAAACTCGGAAATGGAAATAATGCTAAAACGATAGTAAGTTCTGAAGCTGCAGAGGCTCTGCTTCAGGAGGGATGGAAAAAAGTAGATATGCACGTCCATTCCGCCTGTTCCTATGATGTACCTCCCGCAAAGGCAATGCGCCCTCAAGTTCTTTTTGAAAAAGCAAAGGCTCAGGGGCTTGATTTTGTAACCTTTACCGACCATGACACTGTCAAAGCTTATGATATGCTTGGTTAGGATAGAGAAGGACTGGTTCCAGGAGTTGAGATTGCAATCAAAGACCCTGAAAAAACAGGACATTGCCTTCATGTTAATGTTTTTGAGCTTGATTCCGAAGATTTCGGAGAACTTGAGGCAATTGCAAATCAGGAGCATGACTTAATAAGCTTCATCCGTTATCTCAGAACTCACGACCTTCCGCATATATATAACCATCCTTACTGGTTTGCCGTCGGAGACCGCCCTAACCTGTGGGCTGTACCTGAACTTATAAAGCAGTTCCCTGTTGTCGAATACAATATGCAGGACTTAACGGAAAAAAACCTCATAGTTTCAACACTTGCCAAAAAATACGGAAAAGGGCTTGTTGCTACCACAGACAGTCATACCGGAGGCATGGGGGCTGTTTACACCCTGGCTAAAGGAGATACTTTCAGGGAATTTTATCACAATGTCCAGAATGGAAGGTCATATATTGTAGTCGAAGGAGGAACCAGGCGACATCTTACACAAGAATTCAGTTCCTGGGTTGAACTTGTCTTTTCAATGGACAGACAGATCAGGGAAGAAAGGGACTTCACTACAAAAGTGTGGAGCTATGACAGACTGATAGGGCTCTTTGCTAACGACAAAGTTAGAGAGTTTCCCAGAATTAACAGTCTGGTAAAGAGTTTTTTCCATAATTTCTCCAGATAAGGACTTACAGCCTATATGTACATGAGATCTGAAAAGCCTCTGGTATCAAGAATAGAAAAAGTAGTAAATTCGATGGCTTGAAAACGTCTATTTTCATTCTTAGTGTTTTTCCAGCTTTTTATTCATCTATGAAGCACGTAGGACCGAGATTCTCTGTACCTGTCGGAGAGCATGAGAAAAAAGTCCATTCTTGGAGACCGGAACTTTTCAACTTTATAGGAAAATGCCTGAGCAGATTAACAAATTTGAATTTTTTTCATCTCTAAAACTTGAAATAGCCTTAAGTTCCAGCTTCCTTAAGCATGATAAAGAAAGGTTTTTCGGCAATCGTTGATAAAAATACTGAAATCCTTATTCTCGGTTCCCTCCCTGGGGATGTGTCTCTCAGGAAGCATCAGTACTACGGGCATCCTGGCAACGATTTCTGGAGACTGCTGGGCAGTGCAATCGGAGAAAACCTTCAAGATATGGATTACAGTAGCAGGCTTGAAACCCTAAAGCATCACAGGATAGGGCTCTGGGATGTATTTAATGTCGGAAATCGGGAAGGAAGTGAGGACTCTAAGATAAAGGACGAAGAGGTAAATCGATTTTTTATCTTGACAGAAATTTCCCCGAAGTTAAGGCTGGTCTGCTTCAACAGTAAAAAATCAGGGAATTATGAACCGATTCTAAGGAAAATGGGGTACGAAACGAGAATCCTTCCGTCTTCAAGCGGAGCAAACAGGCGATTTTTAGAAAATAGGGAGTTGGAATGGAAAGCTGCTTTCAAGAACTGAAAGATATCTTCTGAGCAACCACTCTCTTCCCCCCATTTTGAACTCTGAAGATTCGGAATTCGTTCACAAAACGGTCCTTGAAAAATACGATTTAGGCTTTTTTCTTATTAAGTCTTTTTAACTGTTTTGAGTTATTCGTCTGAGTTATTCAGTCTTCTCACTCTTTATAGCTTCTGTAGGGCAAACTTCTTCACATGCCCCACAGTCTACACATTCTTCTTCGTCTACAACTGCACAACCTGCTTCCTCATCAACAATAATTGCCTCTACAGGACATTCTTCCACACAGGTTCCGCAGCCGGTACATTTTTCTTTGTTGACCTTTGCTGGCATATCTTAAGCTCCTTTATTTAGTATCTATCCACATCTATTTTTCAATTTCTTCCTATAATATTCTATTCGGCTTTTGTGTACAACTCTATTCGCTTTTGTATACAACTCTATTCAGCCTTTAGTATACCATCCTATTCAGTCTTTAGTATACCATCCTATTCAGTCTTTAGTATACCATCCTATTCAGTCTTTAGTATATTATCCTATTTGGTTCAGTACTTTTTAAGTATAGTTGGGATTTATAATCCGAGTCAGTCTGAATCCATTTTTATCAATGCTATTGTAAAATATATAAACTTGCTTTTACTATTGGCTTCAATTCCTTGTTGCACTCCTTTTAATGATACTGCCTCTTTTCACCCCTTTCTATTTTCGTCACTCTCTGATGATTTTATCTTCTCCCAGCCTATCCAGAATTTCAAGCAGCTTTCTTTTTCGCTTGTTCAATTCCCTTGCGTCCTTTAGATAGATTTCCCACTCATTCTTTTTTCCAACGGCTTCCAATGTCTCCTTTATTTTCCGGAGGTACATTGACGCTGCCTCATATGAGCTTACTTTCGTTTCGGAAATCAAACTTTCTGCGAGCTTTTTCCATATTTCGATAGCTATTTCAGGGTATTTGTCTTTGACGGCATTCGCAATTTCGTTTTCAAATGCGGAGTTAAGGTATCTTTCAGCTGCACTTCTTTTCTCCTTAAACTTCTCATACCAGTGGATCACTTCTCCGGGGTTATTTTCTTTAATTGCTATTTTTGTTAATAGATCAGAGACAGGAGGTTCAATTTCTTTTAAGGAACTGATGTCCAGCAGTCCTGTTTTTGGAAGAATACCCGGAAGTATTGAAGTTTCTTCCAAAGGACTAACATGCTTAGCTTGCAGTTCTCCACTTCTCAGATACCTGAGAGCAGCTTCCTGGATTTCCTGCCATTTCCCAATTTTTCTGGCTGCTTCCCTCATCCTGATATAGCTGGCCAGTTGAGGATGCCTGAAAAACTCTTCAGTTTCAAGAGCAGTTACAAAAAGCCAGTTTCCTCCATTTTCTTTAATTTCGAGCAGGATATTCCAGAGCTCGCGGGCAGTACCGGGTTCCTCTTCACAGGTTTCTTTGATTCCGCGGTAAATCCATTCTTCAGCTTTTTCTTTCTCTCCGGAATCGAGCAGTACTCTTACCAGCCTGACATAACTGCCTGATATTTCGGCTTCGAGCTCACAGATCGGGATAATCTCCTCAGAAAGCCCGGCATTTTTAAGGGCACCGACAAGCCTGTCAATAGCATAATCCCTCTCCCAGGATGAATAATATAAACCGTTCTCTTCTCTTTCGGCCTCCTGTAACCGAACTTTCAGGATTTCTGAAAATAGCCTCCACTCTTCCTGGCTAAAATCCTCTTTCCATAAAGTGTGTTCATCAAGAATATTGTAATTGTCCTTTAACTCAATTTCGAGGGCATAAAGCATTTTCTCATGAGCAGGATGAGAGGACTGAGATAAAGCCTTGAACACTACGTCCATGCAATGGGATATCTTCGTTCCGATTTCCCCCTCTTCATCGTATTCCGCAATTCCGTCGTACCTGTCCATGAGCCCTTTTCCGATATCCAGCAGCTCGTCAGGATGGCCTGAATCAAGCAGGCTTTCCAGCCGGACCTGCAAGTCTGAAAAATCAGGCATATCTTCGCCTTCGTAATTCCAGCAGTCGTAGTCCCTTGCTTCTCTCCAGAGTTCGTCCATTTCGGAGTAGATCTCACCAACAATTCCTGCTGGATTTTCTGCTGCAAGATTCTGCCGGTCTTTGAGGTACATGCCTAGCAAAGAATCTTTTTCTGCAAATGCCACCAGTATTTCTATTAACTCCGGTTTTTTCAGTTGTTCCAGGTACTCGCGGAGATTCTGTAGTGACGATTTTTCAGCATCATGGATTCCAGAATTTTCAGCACCTGTATACCCTCGTCTGGCTCTTATAATGAGCGGATCTTCCTCGGCAATAAGTGGAATTTCTTCTCCCTGCTCCACTTGCTCGAGATATTCAAGTACAGCTGCGACTCCATGTTTGCAGTCATGCCCTACAGGGCAGGTACAGATGGAACTTAATTTCCCGTTTTCAAGAGAAACCTCTGTGAAATAATCTGTTGTTCCCTGTACGCGGGCGACCAGGCTTCCTTCCGGTGTGCATTTAATCTCTTTTACTCGTTCCTCTTCCTGGTACTTGATCCCTTTTGAGGTAGCTTTCCCTCCCGCCCAGTCCTGAATATCACTCCACCTTAGCTCTTTGAAAGAATCAGTTTTTTTGTTTTCTGACGGCATAAGCTATTATTTCTACAAAGCAATATAAAAATAGAATTATGAATCAAAAATAAAATTTGAATCAGTATCCCAGTCCATTGGTTTTTATCTTATTTTTTTACTAATTTAGGGACTAAAATTAATTAATCAAGTAAAAATAATGACCCGTTCTATTAAAGATATATCACGTGCAGAATATATCTTGTATTCGGAGCTGCTTCCATAATACTATCATAAGATGCTGTTGGGGGTATACTTGTAGAATATCCCGTATATGCTCCGACCGATGTGAAATGACCTGCAAGTTCCGTGTAACTTTTCAAGATTTCATTCTGAGTAGCTCTCTCGCCATCGTATAAGATAACAACATCTTTTTTGTCGTCAGGAAAGTATGTATAGTCCTTAAAGTAAGTCAGGAAAAGTTTATATTCGGGATTATAGCTTTGAATCTTCTTTAACCACAGATCACGCTCTTCGTTGCTGACATGATTCGGATTCCCGGTTAATTTCCATTCAAGGTCAATGTTTACGCCAATAACACTTTTATGATTGCCATACCTCGAAAGTACGGTATCAATCAAATCGGATACATCAGCCTCATTAGGCTGAATTGATAGGATCACTCTCAATCCGTCTTCATCGAACCTATCAAGATAAGGCTCTACCTTGTCAGTCTGATTGTAACTGTAAATGTATCCTTTCTTTTCAAAAGGAAATGGTATATAAGCAAGCTTATTCTCATGGGCCTGAGCAACTACCAGGTCAACTACTGCATGTTCTCCTCCAAATCTCTTGGCAGCAGAAGACCACTCTTCAGCAGGCTTGCTAAAATTGCAATTGTTCCAGACACCTTCTGAACACACAGGTTGAGGAGGTACTTTAGTAAAGATTAAAAAAAATAGAATTATGAAAAATAATAAGATTATCGAGCCCACTAAAATATACACTTTGTTATTTCTTTTCATCCTCATAAGCAGGAGACCCCTTCCTCGGAGGGCATAGCCCGACAGGTGGGGGAGGAATGCGTCAACTCTACCGGGATTACTTTCTGTTCAATTAGAGTAGTTGTCCTAGCCCTCAATCGTTCACAATTTCTTT
>JADGNM010000186.1 GCA_017883485.1 Methanosarcina sp. | reverse complement strand
AAGGGAGGACGCTGTGAAGCCTGCCAGGGAGACGGGCTGATAAAGATTGAAATGAATTTCCTGCCAGACGTGTACATTGAGTGCGAAGAATGTAAAGGCACTCGCTACAACCGGGAAACCCTCGACGTAAAATACAGGGGCAAATCCATTGCAGAAGTCCTGGATATGACAGTAGAAGAAGCTGCAGAGCATTTCGAAAATATCCCTGCAATTAAAGGCAAGCTCGATACCCTGACCAGGGTCGGGCTAGGCTATATTAAGCTCGGGCAGAGTTCAACAACCCTTTCCGGAGGGGAAGCCCAGAGAATCAAGCTTACGAAAGAGCTTTCCAAAAAGGGTACTGGAAGGACTATTTATCTCCTTGATGAGCCCACTACGGGACTGCATTTCCATGATGTTAAAAAACTGATCTCTGTTCTTAACGGCCTGGTTGCAAAAGGGAACACCGTAGTCGTAATCGAGCACAACCTTGACGTAATTAAATCTGCAGATTATATCATCGATCTTGGGCCTGAAGGCGGGAATGCAGGCGGAGAAATTGTCACTTCAGGAACGCCCGAAGAAGTATCCATGATTCAGGAAAGCCATACTGCGCATTTTCTTGCTCCCAGGCTTTCAAAGGCAGCATCATATCTGGAAGTATCGGGAGCAGAGGCTATTGAGGCAGTTTTTGAAGAGGAAGAAGCTTTTGATGCCGACTACGAAGAGCCTGAAGATGATACTAGTGAGGACTCTGAAGATTTTGAAGACTTTGAAGGCTCTGAAATCTCTGAAAACTCTGAAATCTTTAAAAACTCTAACAACTCTAAAAACTCTGAAAAAAGACCTGATAAATTCAAACACAGGGCAGCCAAAGTGCTTGAGGAACAGATGCTTTGAAAATTTCCAGAAAACCCAAAAGAAATCCTGAAAGAAAACCTGAAAGAAAATCTTACATTTCAAATTAATGGGGTTTAAAAATGATTGACCTTGAGTCCCTTCCTCATCTGCCTGGCTGTTATCTTTTTAAGAATGAAGATGGGACTGTGCTGTATGTGGGTAAGGCAAAGGACCTTAAAAAAAGGGTGAGCAGCTATTTCCAGAAAAGAGATCATGACCCGAAAACGGAGAGCCTTGTACAGGTTTTAAGAAGCCTTGATTTTATTGTCACAAACACCGAAGTAGAAGCCTTCCTCCTGGAAAATACTCTGATTAAGAAACACTGGCCGAGGTACAATATCGCACTCAAGGATTCAAAGAGGTATGCCTGTATTCATTTAACTGAAGAAAAATTCCCCAGGATCAGGCTTGCAAGGAAGAGGATAGATAGCGGGAACTTTTTCGGGCCTTTTGTTTCCGCAAGGGAAAGAGACTATATTTTTGAGGTCGTCAGAAAGACTTTCCAGCTCAGGACCTGCAAGCAGATGCCGAAACGTGCCTGTCTTAGATATCATTTCGGAGCATGCAGCGGACCCTGCATCGGGAAAATTTCCTCGGAAGAGTACGGAGAGAATGTAAGGAAGGCAAACTCTGTCCTGAAAGGCAATATCAAAGAACTTATCAACTCCATGGAGTCGGAAATGAGAGAGCAGGCTGCAAAGCAGCAGTTCGAGCAAGCCATGGCACTCAGGGACGAAATTGCAGCTCTCGAAAACCTCCAGGAAAAGCAGAACATGGAGAGGCAGAAAAAACATAATGAGGATATCCTGAACTATATAGTCAGGGATGATGCGGTTTATCTCATGCTTTTTAAGGTCTACAAGGGCACGCTTGAAGACAAGCAGGACTATGTCTTTACATACGGGGAAAATTTCCTTGAAGAATTCCTGGTCCAGTATTATTCCGAAAATGATCCTCCTGAGGAACTTATCTTGCCTGAGCCTCTCGAAGAGTCCTTTACAGATTTCCTGTCCCATGTGAAGGGAACGAAGGTTAAAGTTACGGTTCCGAAGCAGGGAGATAAAAAAGAACTTCTCGACCTTGCCCTGAAAAATGTTGAGATCGGATTTTTCGGAGACCGGAAAAAACTTGAAGCCCTGCAGAATAAACTTTCCCTTCCAAAGCCCCCCAGTGTTATCGAATGTTTTGACATCTCCCATCTCTCAGGCACTGCTATGGTCGGCTCCATGGTGCAATTCCGGGGAGGCAGGCCAGATAAGCACAACTACCGCCGCTTCAAAATAGAGGGTGTGGAAGGAATTGATGACTTTGCTTCCATAGCCGAAGTTGTGCGCAGACGCTACACTCGCCTGCTTGAAGACAAACATGACATGCCTGACTTAATTATTATAGATGGGGGAAAAGGGCAGCTGTCTTCGGCCTTCCAGGAAATCCGAAAGTTAAAACTCAGGATTCCGATCATATCTATTGCCAAACGTGAGGAAGAAATCTATGTGCCCGGGCTTAAGTCTCCTCTTCCTATCAAAAGGGATGATAAAGCCTCTCTCTTTGTCCAGGAAATCCGAGACGAAGCTCACAGGTTTGCAATTAACTATAACCGCTTGCTCCGGCAGAAGTCTCTGATTTCATGATTTGCCGTTCCTGAGTTAGATGAGATATCTCTCATGAAACATATCTTGGTTTCAAATGAAATATGTCTCCGGTTTAAAACGGAATATATCCCCAATTTAACTTCCCAAAATATAAGGTCGATTCTATGAAATCTTCAAGTCAGATATCTGAGCCGTCACCAGAAAAAACATCAGGAGTAGAAAACAAAGCACCCGGCGTAATATACGATGCTCGATACTGGGACAGCCCGCAGTTCAAGCTGGTCTCTGACTTCGAACCCAGAGGTTCCCAGCCGCAGGCAATCGAAAAACTTGTTGCCGGGCTGAAGAAAGGGGAGCAGTCTCAGACCTTACTTGGGGTAACAGGGTCCGGAAAAACCTATACTGTTGCAAATGTCATTAACCAGGTCAGGAAGCCTACCCTTGTTATCGCTCATAACAAGACCCTTGCTGCCCAACTCTATAATGAGTTCAGAGATTTCTTCCCTGAGAACAGGGTGGAGTATTTTGTCTCATATTATGATTACTACCAGCCGGAATCCTATCTTCCTGCCAAAGACCAGTACATTGAAAAAGATGCCCAGATTAACCCGAAAATCGAGCAGATGCGTCTTGCAGCCACAGCTTCTTTGATGTCTCGCCAGGACGTTATCGTTGTAGCGTCCGTATCCTGTATTTACGGACTTGGCAATCCGGAAAACTTCCAGAAAATGGGGTTTGAATTAAAGGTTGGAGACAAGGTTCAAAGAAAAGAAATCCTGCAAAGGCTCATTGAAATCCAGTATGAGCGCAATGACCTTGAACTCATGCCCGGGAGGTTCAGAGTAAAAGGAGATACTATTGATATTATTCCCGGTTACTTTGATAATATCATCCGGGTTGAACTCTTCGGAGACGAGGTAGACAGGATTTCCGAAGTGGAAAAGCAGACAGGACAGAGAACGGAAGAGATGGACTATTTCTTTATCTATCCTGCCAGGCACTATGTGATTCCTGAAGAGGAGCAGAAGAGTGCAATTCAGACCATCCTCGAAGAACTTGAAGAACGCCTGCCTGAGCTTGGATTGCTTGAGTCGCACAGGCTTAAGCAGCGTACTCTTTATGACATGGAAATGATTGAGGAAACAGGCAGCTGTAAGGGTATCGAAAACTACTCCAGGCACTTTGACCGTCGCCAGTCCGGAGAGAAACCTTTCTGCCTTATTGACTATTTCCCTGAAGATTTCCTCCTTGTCATCGACGAAAGTCACCAGACAATCCCTCAGCTTCATGGAATGTATAACGGAGACCGATCACGGAAAAGGAGCCTTGTGGACTACGGCTTCAGGCTCCCCAGTGCCTATGACAACAGGCCACTGAAGTTTGATGAATTCGAGAGGTACATGAAAAATGTAATATGTGTCTCCGCAACCCCTGCGGACTACGAAAGGGAACATTCTGCTCAAATTGTGGAACAGATTATCCGCCCGACAGGCCTCGTCGATCCCGAAGTTGAAGTTCGTCCCCTTGAAGGCCAGGTGAGGGACGTCATGCAGGAGATCCGGAAGATAGTGAAAAGAGGAGACCGTGCTCTTGTAACCACTTTGACCAAGAAACTTGCTGAGGAACTGACCGAATTCCTCGCCCGAAGCGAAATCAAAGCCCGCTACCTGCATTCCGATATCAAGACGATAGAACGGACGGAGATCATCCGGGAACTCCGGCTTGGCAAATTCGATGTCCTTGTAGGTATCAACCTGCTCAGGGAAGGGCTTGATATTCCTGAAGTCGGTTTCATCGGCATCCTTGATGCAGATAAAGAAGGCTTCCTCAGAGACTCAAAAAGCCTCATCCAGATCATAGGCCGTGCAGCGAGGAATGCCAGTTCGAAAGTTGTCCTCTATGCAGATAAAATAACTGATTCCATCAAAAAAGCAGTTAATGAAACCGAGCGCCGCCGCAACATGCAGATTGCCTACAACAAAGAACACGGCATAGTGCCCGAAACCATCCGCAAACCCATCCGGGAAAAAGTGGTGGACATAACCGATGTCAAACATATTCCAAAAACCGATATACCCAATGTTATCATCGAACTGGATGCCGAAATGCGGGAAGCTGCCGAAAGGCTGGATTTCGAGCGTGCAATTCAGGTCAGGGAGCTGATAAAGAAGCTGGAGAAAGAGGTTAAGGCAGCCTGAATATAGAATAAGGAATGATTAAAAAATAACATCGAGTTTTTTACTTCCAGAATGGCTCTATAATTCCATTTCATCTAATAATCATCAAGACCATATTAGTACTTGAAATACTTGAAATTATATTTTTGTCATTCCTAAGGGATGAAAATGGTTTAGTAGTTCTTTCCTTTTATCACGATTCCGTTCCAGTTGCCTTTTATCTGATTCCCTTTCAGTCTCAGCTTTCGTCTCTTAGTTTTTAGATTTTTTGGCTGTACTTCAGAAAGGCTAACGCTATTATATAGCGCTACCAACGATGAAAAATAAAACTAAACATATTTATCATTGACTCAAAAGCTTGATAAATTTCAGTTTAAGTAAACAAGAAAACTCATCCAGATTCTATAAGATTTTATCCACTCATTTTTATAGTATAACAATCTCAATATTTTCCAGGACCGAATTTAATACCCGAAACCATTGATTGTGATTATTTATTTTTTTTGACATCTACAGTGTGAAATATATTTAAATAAATAGCTTTATCTGTTTATACTTATATATAAACAATAGTATATTAGTTTCTGAAAAAGGGTTCGGATAAATGAAGGTAGTACCTTTTGTTGGAGTTCTGGTGTTATTATTACTTATGGTTGGCTCTGCAAGTGCCTATTCTCCAGGTCTTTCATTTGTGAAGTCAGCATCGCCGACAACTTATGACCACGCAGGACAGATTATAACATACACATACAAGGTAACCAATTCAGGCAATGTCAAATCTCTGGTCCTATTTCTGTTACGGACAACAAAATTGGTACATTCACAATAAGCACAAAAGATCTTGCAACTGGTGCAACTGTTAGCGGCAAAGCTACCTACAAAATAACTAGTCAGAACCTTAAAGAGGGTTCAGGAATTTATCTTGCTTATGCAACAGGTACGTACCATGAGTATGTCATATTAGACAGTTACTCCAATAGCTGTCATCGATTTCACTGCAAACATAATATTTGGCGTATGAGGTCAATGATGATGCTTTACTTGGTAATG
>JADGNM010000185.1 GCA_017883485.1 Methanosarcina sp. | reverse complement strand
TCCCCAAATAGAAGAAATCAGTATAAATAAAATGATTACGAACTATAAAAATATTAAACCTTCGTTTGCACGTGTTTTTGTTCAAAACGGGAATAGCTGCTGCGTGTGTAAAAATGTGCAAGGATTATTGCATTCCTCTCTTCTTTAAGTTTTTTGATCTCTTCTGCAATCTCCCAATTTTCCATAATGATCTATTCCCCAAGCTGCAGGAATAAACCTGCAGAGAAAGTACTTCCCTATCTTTTATTGCTTATCACTAATTTCGCATGCGGGTCGATTATTAACCCCACATATAGGACAATTTTCGGTCTTATTTACATTCAGTTCGCTGAAAGAACATGAAAGACCATCCCACAACAAGAGGCGATTTTCCAGGAGTTTTCCCTGTCCTGTAATATATTTGATCGCTTCATTTGCCTGAATTGTGCCGATTACTCCTGGAGTTGTTCCCAGTACCGGGAATACTTCTTTTTTAAATGAGCTGGGGAATATACAATAGAGACATGGGGTTCTTCCAGGAATTACCATCGTTGCTTGACCTCTGTACCCTGAAACGGCCCCGTGAATCAGAGGTATCTTCCTTTTAACTGCAAGCATATTCAAAACATGCCTCGTATCAAAATTATCCAGTGCATCTATTATCAGGTCACAGGGAGGAACTATCGAGCCTGCATTCTCATCAGTTATTTTTTCTTTTATTGTTTCGATTTTGATTTCCGGATTCAGAGATAGAAGTTTTTCCTCTGCGGATTTTACTTTCTCTCTCCCAATATCTTTTTCATGATGGAGAAACTGCCTGTTCAGATTGCTGGGATCTACTATATCAAAATCTGCAATTATTATTTTCCCAACACCTGCAACCGCAAGATAGGTTGAGATAGGAGATCCTAACCCTCCTGTCCCAGCAACAAATACCCTTGCTTTCTTTAGTTTTTCCTGGCCTTCTTCTCCAAAAAGCATTATCTGCCGGATATATTTCTCAGTTGAATTTTTCTCCATTTATATTCTCCAAGACTTCAATTTGCTATATATTTAAAAATACGTATTATTGCGTCAATCATTCTGTCCAGGGCTCAAGTCCTTTTTTCTTGAGATAATCGTTAATCGCCTCATGGATTGCTTCCTCTGCAAGCATTGAACAGTGCATCTTTATCGGAGGTAATCCATCAAGTGCTTCTGCAACTGCTTTATTTGATAGCCTCCAGGCTTCTTCCAGGGTTTTTCCTTTAATGAGTTCAGTTGCCATACTGCTTGATGCAATTGCAGCCCCGCATCCGAAGGTCTGGAACTTTACGTCTGCAATCCGATCTGCTTCTATTTTGAGAAATATTTTCATTATGTCTCCGCACTTAGCATTTCCAACTTCTCCAATCCCATCGCTGTTCTCAATGCTTCCCATATTTCTTGGATTCGTAAAATGGTCCATCACTTTAGCGCTGTAATCCATGAGTTTTCCTCTATTCTCCTACTCACAATTCAAAGAGTTCTGTTTTCCTTTGGGGTCAATGGAGACATATTTCTTAGCTTCTGAACTATTTCAGGAAGAATCGCAAGTACTCTATCGACGTCTTTTTCGGTGTTCATCTTTCCAAGGCTCAACCTCAGTGAACCGTGAACTATCTCGTGCGGGACTCCACAGGCTGTAAGCACATGAGAGGGTTCGAGAGAAGAAGAGTTGCAAGCGCTTCCTGTGGATGCATAAATTCCTTTAGCGTTTAACAGAAGCAGGAGAGATTCTCCTTCAATGTATTCAAAAGTGACATTTACATTGTTTGCGAGCCTTTGAGTAGGATGTCCGTTGAGATGGGTTTTTGGGATCTTAAGAAGACCTTTAATCAGGCGCTCTCTCAACGCAAGCAGGGTTTTGTTTGATTCTTCAATTTCGCTTGTAGCGAGCTCTATAGCCTTCCCAAGGCCTGCAATAGCCGGGACATTCTCGGTCCCTGCTCTGCGTTTTCTTTCTTGAGCGCCACCGTGGAGAAGTGTTTCGATTTTCGTGCCTTTTCTTATGTAGAGTGCCCCGCATCCCTTAGGGCCCTGGAACTTATGTCCTGAGAGAGATAAGAGATCAATATTCATTTTTTGGACATCTATCGGGACGTGACCTATCGCCTGAACAGCATCCGTGTGGAAATATACCCTGTTCTCTCTTGCTATTTTCCCGATCTCTTCGACTGGCTGAATTGTCCCAATTTCATTATTTGCAAGCATAATGGAAATGAGTATGGTGTCGTCTTGGATTGCATTTTTCAGATCCTCAGGTGATACCATTCCATATTTGTCCACAGGAAGGTATGTTACCTCAAATCCCTGCCCTTCCAACCATTCACAGGTATGCAGGACTGCATGATGCTCGATAGAGGAGGTGATTATGTGTTTGCCTTTATTTCTGTTTGCAAAGGCTATTCCCTTTATCGCCCAGTTATCGGATTCGGTACCTCCTGACGTGAAGAAAATTTCGTTCTCTTCAGCGCCGATAGCAGATGCAACTTTTTTTCTCGCATTTTCAACTGCATCTTTGGAAGTTTTACCCAGGTCATAAATAGAAGAAGGGTTTCCGAAATTCTCAATCAGGTATGGGATCAGCTCTTCGGCAACTTCTTTTCGTACAGGAGTCGTAGCAGAATTATCCATGTAAATGGCCGTGTTTTCAACTGTCACATCTACACCTTCACAATTGTGAATAAATATAATGATTGTGAATATTTAAGTTTTATCATAAATAGGGCTTTGGAAAAATAGCTTACATGTGAAAATTAAAAATACTGCGTAAAAAATCAAGAACAAAGGAAAATTTACTCCCAATAATATCCTTTTGGGAGCAGATTTTTATTTTTGTTATATTTAGTTATATAAAGTCTTTAAAAACTTGATGTGTGTATATTGCAAAATATTGAGGTGAATTTTATTGTGCCAATGGATATGGTAATTTTTTTCTTGGAGATCGCTGTTATGCTTTCCATGTCTCTATTGTGCGGTCAATTGATGAGTAGACTCCACCTTCCTGCAGTCTTTAGCGAGCTCTTTGGCGAGCTCTTTAGCGGCATAATTCTCAGCCCGACGGTTTGGGGATGGCTCAGTCCTAGCACTTACAAATGGCTATTTCCAACATCTGGAGCTATTTTCCAGGGCAGAGATGCCCTAATCTAGATTTGTATGCTTTTCTTCTTATTTGCTGCAGGTCTGGAAATGAACCTGAACCTTGCTAAGAAACGAGTCACTAACATAGCCTGGGCTAGCTTAACGGGCATAGTAGTACCATTCATACTGGGCTTCGGTATGGTCGTTTTGTTCCCTAACCTGTGGATAGGGCATTTCCATGTTTAGATACTGCTTTTTGCAATGTTCATGGGCACAGCACTATCGATATCGGCTCTTCCGGTCATTGTGAGAATCCTTATGGATCTGGACTTGATGAATACCGATATGGGAATGACCATTACTGGTGCTGCAACCATAAATGAATTTTTTTCTCGTAAAAATTCAACCTAAAAACCGATTTTTCACACAAATCCCATGGATGCATTCGGATAAAAGCGACAAACTCTTAAAAACTAGATTCTAATAGAAACCATTAATTAGCGATCAATTACATTATTATTTTTTACACTGCTAATAAATATATATGTACATACGATATATTCGTTCACAATTGTGAAACTTCAAAAAGTGATGGTGGTTATGGAAACTCCATGTCAGAAGATTGTGTGGGATCTGGTTCCCGCAATAAGGGCCAGTTTGGCAACCGAACTTGTAAAAAAAGGACAGTCACAGGCAGCTTCCGCAAAGTTGTTGGGGATTGCCCCGTCGGCAGTTTCCCAGTACATTTCGGGAAAAAGAGGATACAGGATTGAGTTTCAGGGCGAGACTAAAGAAATGATCGAAAAACTTGCTCAGGACCTAATAGAGAATAAGGCCGACGATTTTGTGGTAAGGATGTGTCAGATCTGCGGAAGTGCAAGAGGGATTGAGAAAAACATCAATCGCGGTTGTGGTTCAAGTGAGTCAGAAAATAAGACAGTTGAACTTAATGAGTCAGATAGTAGAACAGGTGAACCTAACGAGTCAGATAACAAAACAGTTGATCTTAATAGGTCAGATAATGGAACGATGTAGCCTGAAAACTAAAGTCTATTTTCAGCGGTTCCACGCCGTATTTTAACTCTTTTTTATTCCTCATGGAAGGGATGTTGCGTCCCTCAGAGTATTACAGACGCTTCTCGATAACTATATATTTAAGATAAGATAAATTCACAATTGTGAATGTCCTAAAATTGCTTTATGTTGCTATGTTATTGGAGTCTCAGGATCATAAAATTTCAGGCGATTAAAATGCTTCACAGATGCACTTAATGAAGCCTTAAAAAGATTTGAGTGAATAAACATACATCACTGGCAATTTTATTATTATCTGGAACGAATAATATTACATGAACCTGGAAAAAATTGCAGGAGAAAGGTGATAGTATGGAACGTATATACTCCAATATAACCTGGACAATAGGTAACACACCGCTTGTCCGGTTAAACCGCATGACAAAAGGTCTGCATGCTGATGTGGTAGTTAAAGTAGAATCTTTCAACCCGATGGGAAGTATAAAGGACAGAATAGGATTGGCAATGATCGAAGAAGCCGAACGCGAAGGGAAAATAAAAGAAGGCACTACCATTGTTGAGCCTACTAGCGGTAACACTGGCATTGCACTTGCAGGCATATGCGCTGCCTACGGCTATAAGCTCATTCTTGTTATGCCTGAAACAATGACTATTGAAAGGAGAAAACTGCTGAAGGCTCTTGGAGCAGAGCTAGTCCTGACACCCGGAACCGAAGGAATGAGAGGGGCAGTCAATAAAGCAGAACAGATGGCTGCAGAAGATCCTACCCTTTACTTTATACCCCAGCAATTCCGGAACCCTGCAAACCCAGAAATTCACCGTAAGACGACTGCCGAAGAAATATGGAAAGACACCGACGGCAAGGCCGATGTTATTGTGGCAGGCGTGGGAACAGGTGGAACCATCACAGGAGTCGCAAGCGTTCTCAAAAAGAGGAAACCTACTTTCAAGGCGATTGCAGTGGAGCCTGCCGAATCCCCAGTGCTAAGCGGCGGAAGTCCGGGCCCGCACAGGATCCAGGGAATAGGTGCAGGGTTTATTCCTGACGTACTCCGGCTTGATCTGGTCGATGAAATAATTAAGGTAACCGGAGACGATGCAGCTTCCACAGCCAGACGGTTAGCAAAGGAAGAAGGCATCCTTGCAGGCATATCTTCAGGTGCAGCTACATACGCGGCGCTACAGGTTGCCTCCAGGGAAGAGATGAGCGGGAAAATGATTGTCGTTATCTTGCCGGACACGGGAGAGCGTTATCTGAGCACAGATCTGTTTGACTGATCTATTTGGCTGATCTATTTGATAATTGATATTGGAAGATTTCAAATGGGAATCAGGGAAGATATCAGCACAGTTTTTGAAAAAGACCCCGCAGCAAGATCTAAGTTGGAGGTAATTTGCTGCTATCCAGGCTTGCATGCCGTCTGGGTGCATCGAGTATCTCACTTTCTCTGGAACAACCATTTCTATTTTCTAGCCCGTTTGCTCTCTCATATTTCAAGGGCACTCACAGGGATTGAAATCCATCCCGGGGCAAAGCTTGGAAAGCGGGTTTTCATTGATCATGGATCCGGAGTGGTAATCGGAGAGACTGCTGAAGTAGGGGATGATGTCCTCATCTACATGGGAGTT
>JADGNM010000008.1 GCA_017883485.1 Methanosarcina sp. | reverse complement strand
TAGCGAACTCTTTCGACTTCTACCATATTATATCACCTGTACGAGTTAACATGACGTTTTTATGATTCTCTATAATCCAGAACCTGCACTAAATTAAAGAAAGTATAATGAAATGGGATAAGAAAAACTCACAACTATAACCAGCAAAAGATATATAAGCCAGTTAAAGTTAAACCATAGCAAGGAATTCATATCTTGCGAAGAATTCGCATCTTTATCGAATCTCAGAGATCTCACCGAATATAGACTCTTTCATTGACCAGAACCCGGAATTCAGAATCAGGAATTCGCTTAAAGCCCTTCACTAAAAAATATGGATGGTTTACAGGTCCAAAGACGCTGACAATTGCACCAATCTGATTCAGGGCCTTATCAACAACAATCGAATTCAACTTAGGAAGATTACCTGAGGTTTTATCGGATTTGATCTCATCCCCTATGACTATCAGGTTTTTGACACCTGATCTGTGCAGCACTGTACCGAGTCGTTTCATATCAGCCACGAAAATTAATAGCTATTATAGCTGTGCTTTGGCTCAGGTCAAAAATACCCCAGCTTTGAGCGAGTTAAAACTATCAGCCTTAAATAAGATAGCATATTGTAGACTGAAAAGCATATGTAGTCTATGTTTATAGTATATAAAGATATCGCAAGACCTATATTATACAAAACGTTGGAGTAAAATTAAAAATATATATAATAGAGAGGGAGATGTGGACCACAAGCTTATATATTAAAACATTGATTAAATCGACCCAAAAAACAAAGACAAGATACAAGTTTGCACTTTGCGCAGACCTATTAAGGGAGTAACTCTCAGGATTGTGCAGATCTGTAAAAGTATCTGGGATTGTTTCTGTTGTCGAGTTAGCCTCTCATCATGACAACATACCACTGTTATCAGTTTATCGATATGCTGTAAAGAAATAGAATGTCGGTCTAAAAGGTAAATTAAGTTCCCTTAATTTTTTTACTCATAGTTTTTTCACTCATAGTATTGTACTATAATCGCTTTGTCCTATTTTTACTGCAATCTTATGCTTTAGATATTGCTATTCAGCAGTTATATGCTCACTCCAAACTCCCTGAAATGTTTTTCATGGTCAGGTTTATACTAAGCATATTCGATACATTTCGATCTCATCCTTTTTACTATCAGGTTTTGACACCTGATCCTTCAGCACTGTACCGAGTCGTTTCAGATCAGCCACGAAAATTAATAGCTATTAATAGCTGTGCTCTGGCTCAGGGCAAAAATATCCAAGCTCCAAGTGAATTAAACTTTCAGCCTTAAATAAGATACCAAATTGTAGACTGAAAAGCAGAAGTAGTTCAGGTTTACAATATACAAAATATACAAAATATAGTGCAAGACCTGTATTATACAAAACTTTCAAATAAAATTAAAAAGATATATAAAAGAGAGGGGAAGTGAACCACAACAAGCTTATATATTAAATAAACATTGTTGGCAACAATCAGACTTCAGGTCTGGTTATATTCAGACACTATTCCATTAATGAATGACCTCGTTCCAGGGAGGATACTCATTGGCCAAGTTCGTATATTTTTTTGGAAAGAATGTAACTGATGGCAAAAGTAGCATGAAAGACCTGCTTGGAGGTAAGGGTGCAAACCTTGCCGAGATGGCAAATCTTGGGATCCCCGTACCGCCTGGCTTTACAATAACAACTGAAGTCTGTGTACTATATCTGAAAAATAAAAAATATTTAGAAGAAGTACTCAGGCAGGTAGAAGAGGCGATCGATAAGCTCGAAAACTTAAACAACAAAAGACTTGGGGATCCGGATGATCCGCTACTTGTTTCAGTAAGGTCCGGGGCTAGAGTTTCCATGCCGGGGATGATGGATACTGTCCTTAACCTTGGGCTTACGGACAAATCGGTTATAGGGCTCGCAAATAAAGTTAATGACGAGAGATTTGCTTACGATTGCTACCGCAGATTTATTACCATGTTTGGAGACGTGGTAATGGGAATCGACCATGGGAAGTTCGAATCCCTCATCGAGGATAAAAAGAAGGAATTGCGAGTTGATTCCGATGCTGATCTCGATGCAAAATCATTAAAGGAGCTGGCTGAGAGGTTCAAGGGAGTAGTCAAACTCGAAACAGGCACTGAGTTTCCCCAGGATCCGAAAGTTCAGCTTCAAATGGCAATTGATGCTGTTTTTTACTCATGGAATAACCCGAGAGCCATCACTTACAGGAAACTCAATGAAATTGACGACAGCTGGGGCACGGCCGTCAATGTACAGACCATGGTATATGGGAACAGAGGCAACACCTCGGGCACGGGAGTTGCATTCACAAGGAACCCATCCACTGGAGAAAAGAAATTCTTCGGAGAATACCTTATCAACGCGCAAGGCGAAGATGTGGTTGCCGGAATCCGGACTCCGGATTTTATTGATACCCTTGAGAACAAGATACCTGAAGCCTACAAACAACTTGTGGAGATCTGCCAGAAGCTTGAAGCCCACTTCAAAGATATGCAGGACATAGAGTTTACTATTCAGGAAGGAAAACTCTACATGCTGCAGACCAGGACAGGAAAACGAACAGCTGCCGCGGCCATGAAGATTGCAACGGATATGGTAGCGGAAGGATTGATAGATAAGGAAACAGCGGTTACGAGGGTAAAAGCCGAACATATTGACCTTCTCCTGCATCCGAGAATCGATCCCAAAGCAAAACTTGAAGTAATTGCAAAAGGGCTTCCGGCGTCCCCTGGAGCCGCAGTAGGAAAAGTTGTGTTTACTGCCGAAGCCGCAGAGGAAATGGCTGAGATTGGAGAAAGAACAATTCTCGTACGAACTGAGACCTCCCCTGAAGATATAGGAGGAATGGCAGCTGCCCAGGGTGTCCTTACCGTGCGCGGAGGGATGACTTCCCATGCAGCAGTCGTTGGAAGAGGCATGGGCAAGCCCTGTGTGGTTGGCTGCGGAGCAATCTCGATCGATATAAAGAGCGGCCTCTTCATGGTAAACAGTCACACTATCAAGGAACATGATTATATTACTATTGACGGAAGCTCAGGAAATGTCATTATCGGGAGAGTAGATCTGATTGACGCCGAAATTAATGACGATCTGAAGCAGATTTTGATCTGGGCTGACGAAATCAGGACCCTCGGCGTAAGAACAAATGCAGATACTCCGGCAGATGCGAACCTTGCCCGCGAACTTGGTGCAGAAGGGATTGGACTTTGCAGGACTGAACATATGTTCTTCGGAGAAGACAGAATTCCTGCAGTAAGGGAGATGATCATGGCTGAAGATGAAAAAGCCAGGAAGAAAGCTCTCAAGAAACTGCTCCCTATGCAGAAAAAGGATTTCCTTGGCATCTTCCGTAGTATGGAAGGTCTGCCGGTTACCATCAGACTGCTTGATCCCCCTCTTCACGAATTCCTTCCGGACAAGGAAGAGCTGGACGAAAAACTAAGGGAACTCGAAGCTTCAGGTGATTCTGAGAAGATTGCTGAGGTAAAGAAAGTTATCCAGCGCGTAATTTCTCTTAAGGAACTTAATCCTATGCTCGGACACCGGGGATGCAGGCTCGGAATCACCTATCCCGAAATATACGACATGCAGGTGCGTGCAATAATGGAAGCAGCTTGTGAACTTGCAGCCGAGGGAGTACACGTCATTCCTGAAATTATGATTCCATTAGTGAGCCTCGCAAAGGAGCTCTCCCTCACCAGGAGTGAAACCTGCAAGATGGCAGAAACGGTCATGGCCGAGAAAGGCATAAGAATCGATTATCATGTAGGAACAATGATCGAACTTCCAAGAGCTGTAATTACCGCAGACCAGATAGCAAAGGAAGCAGATTTCTTCTCCTTCGGGACAAACGACCTGACCCAGACAACATTCGGATTCAGCCGTGATGATGTGTCCAAATTCGTGCCCATCTACCAGAAAGCAGGCATTTTTGAGCACGACCCCTTCGCAGTCCTGGATCGGGAAGGAGTTGGCGAGTTAATGAAAATCGGAATCAAAAAAGGTCGTTCCGTCAAACCGGACCTTAAAATAGGAATCTGCGGAGAACATGGTGGAGAGCCGAAGTCAATTCACTTCGCCCATGAAATAGGCATCGACTATGTAAGCTGCTCTCCATACAGAGTTCCAATTGCAAGACTAGTTGCTGCCCAGAGCACAATTGAGCGCCGAAAGGCAAAATAAACCCTGAAATCGGAATCAAATAAAAGTAAAGGTGGGATGAGAAATCCTACCTGAATTCTTCTTTTAAGAGGAGGAATAAACACTCTATAGGCAACATGATGAAAATAAAATCACCACTAAGACGTTCAACAAGGGCCTGAAAAACATTATGACACTTACAAGAATATGTTGGAAGCAGATAAGCTTTATCTACAGGATAACGAGTCGCTTTCCGGTCATCTTTTCATCTCATTTTTGTCCCTTTATGGCTACGTAAAAATTCAAAATTGTATAAAGCAGAGTTAAGGTTACCAAATCTTCTGGGCCTCCCCTCTTTTTTGCTTCTACCAACCTCAAAGATCGATAGTGAATACAACGTCTGTTCTTACTCTCCCTCGAAAATCATATAAGTGAATTATTCAATTTTTCATAATGTATCTAGGCTAGAGACAGGGATATAATGATAAAATTTAATTAATAAAAGCATTGAGAATTGAATGAACTAATACATATTGATTTATATTTCAGGATGCAGTTATAAAAAGATGATTGAGAATGAGATTGATTAACATAATACGCCGTTTTACAATGGCAGGTCTTATCTTACTTATTGTAGTAATTATAGAGGCAGCCTATTATGGACTACATCCGATGAACAATTATTCCATTAATGGCAGTGCTTATTCAGTTGCTGCCCCGTTTATCACTAACTTTTCAGATATGAGCAGTCCAACAAATATGATATTCCTCTTTATTGTATTCATTATAAGTTTCATAATCGTGTCAAACATGATATCTAAGAGGAAAGGATCACAAAAGGTAAGGACAAAACAAGTTCGTAAATGAAATAGACGAAAAAAGTTCACCGTCGCTCCTATATACGCGTCAGATGGGGGCTTTCCCAACATGTCGACTCTTTTCGTCTTCGGTTGCGGAGGTGTATTTCCAGTCCAGGACGGTACAACCCAGGGTAACTACTTTAATATTTTCTGAGAACCAAAAAAGCTTTTATTCTCTAAATCCAAATTCAAACTGGGTTAAAGACTTGTGCAGTTGAACTGAGATACAGATCTTAATGGATAGATTATTTAATTTTATCAGAAAGGGGTTTTTAAATGAGGATGATGACAGAGCAAAATCTTATCAATGCGTTTGGAGGAGAGAGCCAGGCGCATATGAGGTATTTACACTTTGCAAATCAGGCTGAAAAAGAGAAACTTAGTAACGTTACCCGCTTATTTCGCGCAATTGCCCATGCTGAATATATACACGCGGGAGACCATTACAGGGAGTTAAGGCATCTCGATGGTGGATTTGTCGCAAACAGCATGGCAGCTTTCGGGCCGGGCGATTCAAAGAAAAACCTTAAACTAGCTGTCGCTGGCGAGACATTTGAAATTGAGGAAATGTATCCAGCGTATATTGAAGTTGCGAAATTCCAGGGGGAAAAAGGTGCGCAAAGAAGTTTTGAATGGTCTTATGCCTCTGAGAAATTGCACAAACAGCTCTTTGAGAAAGCTTTAGAGTCGGTTAATTCAGGAAAAGACGTTGAACTGGGTCCTATCCAGGTTTGCGAAGTATGCGGATATACTCTTGAAGGAGAAGCCCCCGATAGATGTCCCGTCTGCAACGCATTAAAAGACAAATTTACTGAATTTAAATAAGCGCTGATCTTTATTGGCCAATTCTTACCAGGAAAGTTTTGTCCATTGAAGGGCTCAGATGACTGGCCGCTTTCTGAGGCTTGATAGAGGGTCATTTCTGGGTCACCTTTTTTGAAAAGGGCAAAAAATATACAAAAAACCCACCCAAAAGTAAAAATAAATCTTATCTCTATGTTGATATCAATATTGGATTCTATTTTTCAATATTAGGTTCTACTTTTAATCAAATTAAGAGATATAACTGACTGAACTAAATAGATTCATTAAAAATATTTTTAGAAACATTTAAAACTTTTGAAATCCGAGAGATATCAGGTTCAAGCATATGACTCAAAAGAATGAATACATGCGGTATTTTACAAAACAAAGCTGTTACCCTAACCAGGCAGAAGCCATGGAGAAAATAAACTCGGCTCTCCTGCAGGAAAAAATCATACTTTTTGAAGGAGCATGCGGCACAGGCAAGACTCTGAGTGCACTTGCTCCTGCGTTAAGCGTGGGATCAAAACTTAGAAAAACTGTTATTATAGTTACGAATGTGCACCAGCAGATGGTTCAGTTTATAAACGAGGCAAAAGAGATCTCACAAAGTAATAGCATAAAAACAATTG
Organism: Methanosarcina sp.; assembly: GCA_017883485.1. Taxonomy (GTDB): domain Archaea; phylum Halobacteriota; class Methanosarcinia; order Methanosarcinales; family Methanosarcinaceae; genus Methanosarcina. The sequence goes on along the minus strand of JADGNM010000008.1, from coordinate 10,399 downwards.
TTCTTAAGGGCAAGACTTCTATGTGCCCTGAAAATCTCGACTATGACGAGTGCAAGCTGAAAGGAGAGAATACATACGATCTTCTTGAGTTTGAAAGGGAAGTTTCTTCAAAGGAGAAAGAGCTTAAAGACGCTTATGAAAAGTACAAGAAGACAAAAGACCCTTCTCTTTTCGCCCTCAGGACCGAGCTTGAAAAGGAAACCGAAGAAGCTCGGAAAAAGGCTCAATCCTTGAGGAGCCATTCTTGCCCGAAGCTTTATGAAGTCCTGAGATTTGAAGGAAATGAGTTTTCCTCCTGGCTTTTTTCCGATGTAAGGAGCCCCGAAGAAATAATGGAATACGCAGAAAGCCGGGATATGTGCGCATATGAGCTGCTCAAAAAAGAGCTCAAAAATACCGAACTTCTAATCTGCAATTTCCATCATGTACTCAGTGCCGAAATCTTCATAACTCTCCTTAAGTGGCTTGAACGCGACCCGGAGGATATCATCCTCATCTTTGACGAGGCACATAATATTGAAGCATCTGCCCGCTCTCATTCTTCCGTAATGCTCTCGGAACTCACCATTGAAAAAGCTCTTTCGGAGGTGGGCGAAATTCCTGAGTCTGAAAGCTCTCCAGCACTCGGGAAGGATCCGGTATTCGGGATAGGTTCAGGCTCAGGAAGTGGCATTCCGCTTGACGAGGACTATAAAAACCGGCTCTACGCAAAAAGATTGTTTTCCTGCCTGCTGACAGCTCTGAGAGATACTTATGACTCAAAATTGAAATTCGGAGAAAAGAACAGGCTTGGAAAGGCCTGGCAGGACATCCAGATAAGTGACCCTTATGAGCGCCTTGACGTCCTTAAAGCCCGCTTTTTGCGGGATGTAAAGAAAGAGGGATTTGAAGATGAAGAGAAGGTGCTGACTCAACTGAGGGAAATCGGAGAATTCGGAGGCAGGCTCGAAGCAATCTACGCGGAAAATTATAAAAAAGGGCTTCTTTCTGTTCCCAAACGTTCCCAGATTCGCTATGTTGCCGATTTTCTGTCTTCGTATCTCGTGCTTTCGGACAGACAAAATTATTATCCCATTTTGAACATGCGCAGAGATTTAAAAAGCGATAGGATAGTCGGCAGAATCGAACTATTCACATGCATCCCTAAAAATGTGACCCAGCCTTTACTTGAATCTGTTTATTCGGCAGTTTTAATGTCAGCTACACTTTGTCCCTTCGAGATGATCAAATCCACACTGGGCATCTCAAAGGATGTAGAAGAAATCACCTATGGCATTACATTTCCCCAGGAAAGAAGGCTTACTCTTGCGGTTTCAGTCCCTCCACTTTTTTCGAAAAACCGGGACACCCCTGAAACTCTTGAGGGTTTGAAAGAGGCTCTTTTAGCAGCCGCTGTCGCATCGTCCGGGAATATAATTATCTATTTCCAGAGCTATGCCGAAGCGCTTCGCTACACCAAACTCCTTGAGCCCGAACTCTCCATCCCGATTTTCCTTGACGAAGTCGGGGTCTCAGCCCAGGAAATCCGGGAGGAATTTTTTAAAATAGGGGAACAGGGGGGAAAAGCACTGCTAATAACCTATATCTGGGGAACATTGAGTGAAGGAGTTGATTTCAGAGACGACCGCGGCAGGACAGTGATTGTAGTAGGGGTGGGATACCCGGCTCTAAACGACAGAATTAAGGCAGTCGAATCTGCATATGATAATGTTTTCGGTTGTGGAGAGGGTTGGGAATGTGCAGTTCAGGTGCCAACAATGAGAAAGGTCAGGCAGGCAATGGGAAGACTAGTCCGTTCCCCGATGGACTTTGGGGTCAGAATCCTGATGGATTCCCGTTACCAGGGCTCCCTGATGCGCAAACTGGGCAAATTCTCGGTCTTTCAATATTTTCCTCCGGAAGAAAGGAAAGAATTTATTGATATTGCTCCAAGGGATGTGGGAAATCTGGTGAGAGAATTTTTTGCGCACATCACGTCGAATGATCAGGAAAAAATAGAATCGAACTCTCCTGCTTCAAGGAGAATTCAATTTGGAAGCCTTTCTGAGAAGCTCTAAACATGCATATCAGCTTCTTTTCTCAACTCTTCAAATATGGCTTTTTGAAAAATGACCTTTTGAAAAACTTTCATTCTTTTTTCTTTTAAGTTTACGCAGTTGGAATATGAATCAATAGATTTTAAACCTTAAACTGTTTGAACTACAACCTTAAACTCTTTAAAGTACAACTTTAAAATTCAAAGCCTTAAATTCAAGGCCAGTTATATTTGATTTTGCTCCTCAACTGCGCGAAGCCTACTTTCTATCAAGATTGGGTAACAAAACCGTATTCTTTCAGTATATTCTGTCCTTCTTTCCCGGTTACGAAATCAAGGAACTTCTGAGCTGTTTCTTTATGATTGGAAGAAGAAACTACGGCTATTGGATATGTAACCGGGGTGCTGACAGACACATTTGTAACTATTTTTATAGTACCCGGTTGTGCACTCTTCGCATCAGTTGCATATACAAAACCTGCATCCACTTCTCCTCTTTCTACATATACAAGTACTTGTTTGACATCTTCACCAGGTATTGTCTTATTTTCAAGCTGACTCCACAAACCCGCTTCAGTCAATGCGGTTTTCGTATATCCGCCTACTGGAACTGTATCTGGATTTCCAATGCCTATTTTCTGAACTTTAGGATCAGTCAGATCTTGTGTGCTAGTTATTTTAAGGGTACTGTTTTCAGGGACAATAAGCACAAGTGAATTGTTAGTAAAGTCTTCTCTTGAACTGTTCATGATGAGTGACTTATTGCCGAGCATGTTCATTTGCTTCTCATCAGCTGAGGCAAAAACATCGACTGGAGCTCCTCCTTCGATTTGCATACGCAAACTGCCTGAACTTCCAAAGTTAAGGCTTACATTAGTTCCAGGATTTTCCTTCTCAAATTGAGCAGCCATATCTGTGAAAGCTTCAGTAAGACTGGCAGCAGCAGAAACTGTTATAGTCTCAGGCACAGTTATTCCTGGAGTTACTGCCGTAACCGGAGTCACTGGTGTAACAGGAGTTACAGTTGCATTCGGAGTTTCGCTTTTATTACCAGCACATCCTATTGCAAGGAATACACCTAACAATACTATCAGAATTATCAGTTCTTTTCTCAATATTTCACCGCCATTTAATATAATTCCGCAATAATTAAATTTTACTTTTCTTAGTCTGATTTGCTAATAATTAAACAGAGATCTGAAATGACAATTTCCGAGATTAAGATTGCGGTAGTTCAGGAAAGAGAGTCGGAAAAAGCAAAATTATTGTGGAAGAAATGGACACAAAACAGGCATTATTATTTTCATTTCTGAACATAGGGAAATACCTTCCATCTTAAATAATCGTTATTGGTAGGATTATTCTGTTCTTTGGCATACAAAAACAAAGCCGCATGATGACGGAAAATCACTCTTCTTTGAAAGGCAAGTTAAAGCTTCGGTGACTTTTTATATTCCTATTTACATTTTTTCCGCAATCACTTGATTTAACATATCTCATTGCTTACTCAAATCCGGGTTTATTTTGGAGAAACTCCTATGACATTAAGTCCTGAAGACATTAAAACAATAGAAAAATACGCCTTACAAAATGCTGTAAAGTACGGGAAAGCTCCCCAGCCTAAAGCTGTAATGGGCAAGGTGATGGGGGAGTACCCTCAACTCAGGTCCGATCCGAATGCGGTGTCTGAGGCTCTTGAATCCATTGTATCCGAAATTGCTAAAGGGAACCCCGAAGCCTGGGAGAGCAGGCTTTCTGAAATCGCTCCAGAGCTTATAAAAGCCCTGAATGTTAAAAAAGAGCCTGGAAAAGGCTTAAAACCCCTTGAGGGGGCGGAAATTGGCAAGGTTGTAATGCGTTTTGCCCCAAACCCCAACGGGCCGGGAACCCTCGGCAGCGCAAGAGGTATGGTGGTTAATTCCGAATATGTGAAAATGTATAGAGGAAAGTTTATCCTGCGTTTCGATGATACCGACCCGGACATAAAAAGGCCGATGCTTGAAGCCTATGAGTGGTATCTTGACGACTTCAGATGGCTTGGGGTTACGCCTGACCAGGTAGTTTATGCTTCTGACCATTTTCCTCTCTACTACGATTATGCAAGAAAGCTCATTGAGATGGGCAAGGCTTATGTCTGTTTCTGTAAGGGAGAAGATTTTAAAGAATTAAAAGATGCCAAAAAGGCCTGCCTTCACAGAGGCGTAAGCCCTGAAGAAAACCTAAGGCACTGGGAGGCTATGCTTGCCGGGGAATACGAAGACCAGCAGGCTGTGTTGAGGATTAGAACCGATATAGATCATAAAGACCCTGCTTTGCGGGACTGGGCAGCATTCAGAATCCGGAAGCTGTCCCATCCCCGCCCTGAAATCGGAAATAAATACATAGTCTGGCCCCTTCTTGATTTTGCAGGCGCGATAGAAGACCATGAGCTGGGCATGACCCATATAATCCGTGGCAAAGACCTTATGGATAGCGAAAAGCGGCAGGGCTATGTCTATAAATACTTCGGCTGGAAGTACCCCCGCACAACCCACTGGGGCAGGGTCAAAATCCACGAATTCGGCAAATTCAGCACAAGCGGTCTCAGAAAAGCTATTGAAGCAGGGGAATATTCCGGCTGGGATGACCCAGGACTGCCCACTATCCGGGCAATCCGCCGCCGCGGGATACAGGCTGAAGCCCTAAAGAAGTTCATGATAGAGATGGGAGTCGGAACAACCGACGTGAGCATAAGCATGGAGTCTTTATATGCCGAAAACCGCAAAATCGTGGACCCTATCGCAAACCGCTATTTCTTTGTCTGGAACCCCGTAGAACTGGAAATTGCAGATTTCGAACCAACAGTTGCAAAGCTTCCGCTCCACCCAACTGACCATGCAAGAGGTATAAGGGAAGTTGCTGTAGGAAATAAGGTGCTTGTCTGCAGGGACGATATAGAAAAGTTGGAAGTGGGCTCTACCCTCCGCTTAAAAGACCTCTGCAATATCGAAATCACTTCCCTTTCTTCGCTCCAGGCAAAAAAATCTTCAACTTCCCTTGAAGACCTCAAAAAAATGAGAGGAAAAATCATCCATTGGGCTCCTGTAGATGGAATTCCCGTGAGAGTACGCGGCCCTGATAGCGATATCGAAGGCATCGGAGAAAATGGGATTTTAGTCGAACTTGATAAGATTGTGCAGTTCGAACGCTTCGGCTTCTGCAGAATTGATTCCGTAGACAGAGAAAAAGTTGTGGCATATTTTACCCACAAATAATTTCCGGGAAGATAGTGGGCAAAAATTGTCCCTTTCTTTTATGTTACTTCCCGTATTTGCTTTGAATTTCCATTCAATCCCCGTCAGAAGCAAAATATTCTGCCTAACATCTTTTCTTCACCTGTTCCGCCTCAGGAAATATGCCGCTCCGGCAGCCAGCACAGCAGTTACCATCCCAGGGCCAGGGGTTTCTTCTGTCGAGGGTTTTTTTGTTCCATTGGTTGCGTTAACAGGGGTTTCTACCGTGGTTTTTATTTTTTCTTTGGCAAGGGTCTGCTCGTATTCAGTGGCAGTGGAATTTAGCTTGTTATCAAGAGTTTTGACCGCGTTTGGAACTTTTGGGAAAAGCGGGAACTTATCCGTTCCTCCGCCTGTTACGTTGTATGAAGAGTCGCAGATCCCGTTGCTGTTTCCATCCACGCAGGTCTGGCTGTAGCCTTTACCTTCAGTATCAGCCCAGAAGTTTCCTCCAATATAAGGGCCTTTGACAATATTCTGCCTGATTACGAGAGGGCTCTGCCAGAGATTATCAGCGTTTATGGTCTTCTCTTCGATGTTTTCGGCGTTTTTGAAGTAATTGTTATAGATAAAGTTCGTGATGCTTCCTTCGAGGGAGATTCCAAAAACGTAGTTATAGGCAATTATGTTGTCCTGTATAGTGTTCGAGTCCGAATTTTCGAGCCTTATTCCCTTTTTGTTCAGGGTAATATTATTGTTACTTATTGTGTTGCTCTGAGAACTAATGAGGAGGATTCCAAATTCTGCTCCCTGAACCCTGTTATTGTTGATATAGCAGTTTTTAGCTCCTGTAAGTGAAATTTGTGCCTTTTCCGAACCCTCAACGCCAAATCCACTGAAAGATACCTTGTTTCCTTCAATTTCGACAGTATTTTTTGCGGGATCAGCTGCCCTGATAACTGTGTCCTCAGGCTTCCTCGAGTCGGACCAGATTCTAACTTGCTTATCAATCTTAAGATTTTCAACATAAGTTCCGGGACCTACGAAAATCGAGTCTTCGGCTTTTGCGGCATCTACTGCGGCCTGTATCGAGGTATAATTCCCCTGTGCTGAAGGGTCTACCTTCAGGCTATCAGCAGAAACGGCAGAGCAGGTGCAGACAATTGCCAGAACGGCTGCAAATGCTGTTATTTTAAAAGCTAGTGAATTCCTTTCTTTTACTTTTCCCATTTTATTTCCTCTTAATTCTCTTCCCATTTTTCAGTTTCTTTCAATTGCTCTTCCTACTTTCAGTTCCTCTTAATATCTCCATATTCTTCCTGCCTTTTTTGCCTTTTCATTTGGTTCTGTCCTTTTAGAAGTGGGTAAGTCTTCTCTTTTTGGATTTAATCTATCTTTCAGAACTACTTATCTCAATATTTTGTCCAAAAAGGGATTTTATTTCAAAGTCGATGTACATATGAGGTAGTTGTTCTGAAAAATTACCCTTAAATAATAGTCCAATTTCCTATGTGGTGAAGGTGATTAATTTTTAACATGTCTTTTATATTAGTTAATATATACTAGTTTAGAACTTCTTTCACATATATTAGTTCGTAACTTACTTCACAGATGTCAGTTCATAACTTATCTTACTTTCAGAGTCGCACTGCTTCGGTTTATAGTAATTTTGAAGCAACGTTCTGAGATTTAAGTTACTGTAAAAGGTTTCATTCAGTTTTCATTTGTGAGTCTGAGATAAAACCTGAAATACATGAAATCCGATAAACTGTAGAATCATAATCATTTTGTTATTGTCTCAACGGAGGCTAAAAATGGATGAGAAAATTGCGCCCCATCTTGAAGAGTTAACCAGGGCGCTTGGAGATATTGAAGAGACTGGGATCCGGGCAGAGTTTGATAAACTTCTTGCTTATCGCGTACCGCCAGATGTTGCAAAAGAAACTATCCTCCGCAAGTTCGGGGGAAAGTGCAAAGTCCTGAAAGTAAAGGACCTTTCAGCTAACCTGAAGAGTTTTGAAATTACTGGCAGGATCCTGGATCTTGGGGAAAAATCGATCAGACCTCAGAACGGAATCACACCTCAGGAAGGAGTTCAGGAAGGATCTTCTAAGCTTTATACCGGAATCCTTGCCGATGATACGGGTTCAGTGTCTTTTTCTTCCTGGAAAGAGCTGCCAGGTTCGATAGGAGATGTAATCAGTATAAGAAATGCCTACACACGCATATGGCAGAACAGGATTAGGCTTTCTATAGGGGAACATTCTCTTGTGTCGAAAGTCTCTGATTCCTCGGTACCCTCCCTCTCGGAACTTTCAGGAAACCAGGCAAAAAAAATAATTGACATCGGCGCTGCTGATTTTTCAGTTAAGGCTGTAGCCAGCGTGCTTCAGCTCACCCACAGGGAAGTTCTGGTGAAGGGGCGCCAGTCCAAGGTAGTTTCAGGCGTGCTTGGGGATGAGACCGGCAGGCTGCCTTTTACAGCCTGGATCGAGCTTCCGGGAATTGATATCGGAAGCATTATCCTAATCGAAGGAGCCCAGATCCGCGTGTTCAGGGGAATGCCTTCGGTGAATATCCTGAGCAGCACAAGAATTTCTCCTGTTAAGCCGGAAGAATCCGAAAAACTTGCCTTCAACTTCGAATCCGCAGGAAGAGACCCTCTTCCTCTTCGAATGGACGAAATAAGCTCAAGAGACAGCATGTTCGACGTAGCTGCAGTTGGTAATTTGATTTCGATCCGGCCGGGCTCAGGAATAATCTCCCGCTGCCCCGAATGCGGACGTGTAATCCAAAAAGCTAGCTGCAGGGTTCACGGCAAAGTAGAAGGCATACGGGACATGCGGATCAAAGCCGTGCTGGACGACGGCACAGGATCCATATCCGTAACGTTTCCCAGGGAACTTGCAGAAGCCATTTACGGAAAAACCCTTGAAGAAGCCGAACAGCTAATGCTTTCCGATGTCTCTAAAGATGCAGTCTATGAGGACCTCAGGCGTTTCCTTACAGGCCGCTGCCTTGCAGTCCGCGGAAATTCCTCAAAGAGCGAGTATGGAACCTTCTTCACAGCTGAAAAAGTGTGGGTACCTGATGACGACCTTGCAGTCAGGGTAGTGGAACTGCTTCACAGGCTTGGGCAGGATGAGGAGGACGGACAGGGCATAGATGCGCAGGACAGAGATGCGCAGGACAGGAACTCACAGCCCTCCAATGGAGGAATTGACCTTGCTTAAGCGGGAAGTTGCAAAAAGGGTTTTTGCAAAGGAACTTGAGGCCTGCAGAGAGCTTGAAAAATCGTCCAGGCTCGATTTCCAGGCAGATGATCCGAAATCCCCCAATCTGCTTATCAGTCCACTTGGGCTTATTCTTCACCGGGTCTTCATTGTCGGAGTAATCACGGAACTCGACAGCATAGGCACACAAAACGACATGTGGAAAGCGCGAATCGTTGACCCTACAGGAGCTTTTACTATATATGCCGGCCAATATCAGTCTGATGCATCCGTTTTCTTTTCAACGGTCCAGATCCCTGCCTTCATTGCCCTCACGGGCAAAGTCCGGATTTACGAACCCGAACCCGAATCGGTTTTTGTCTCTATCCGGGCTGAAGAAGCAAACGCAGTTGACGAAGACATCCGCAACAGGTGGGTTGTGGACACAGCAGAGCAGACAGTTGAGAGGCTTGAAGCCTTTTCTGACGCTCTGGCCAGCGGATATCGCGGAGAAAAACTTAGGGAATACCTCCTGGATAAAGGTGTTTCTCCCGAGCTTGCCGAAGGTATTTCTATTATTCTTGAGCGGGAACGCGCTCCCCAGGAATTTGCAAAACTACTTCGAGCTTCCATCAGGGAAGGTCTCAAGTCCCTTGATTTTGATTCTGAGAATACTGAAGGAGCCAACGCCGACCAGAAAGAATTTGTGCTCGAGCTCCTCAAGGAAATGGGCGGATACAAGGGAGTTGACTATGGAGCTTTTGTGGACGCGGCAGTTTCCAGGGGCATTCCTGAGGAGTATGTGGAAGAAGTTGTCCGCTCCTTCCTCGAAGACGGGCAGTGTTATGAACCAAGGATAGGGATAATCAGGCTGGTTGGTTAATCGTTTTTGGAAAGAATTATTCCTTTTTTAGGCCCTTTGGATTACTGTTGATATCTGCCAACTTACAACACGTTTTATTATTCCTGCTGTTTCTTCTTTTTTGCCAGTGACCGCCCGATATCTGCTGCTTTGCAGCATTCGGACGTTGAGGGAAGTTCTTGGAGCCTGTCTTAAAAACGGTACTATGCAGAATGAGGATTCTAGTTCAGTAACACATTTAGAAAAGTAACGACTTCCTCCACTATTTCTATATAATAATATAAATGACTATTGAGATTTTTTATATACCGCTTAAATTTTTATATTTTTGAGTATTATATTATACTGGAGCATGTATAACACTGCTAAGAAATGGGAGCAGGGGATCTAGCCCACTCATCCTCTCTCCCTCGCAATAACTCAAGATGAAGCGGGGTCTCACTGGTCTACCCGCATTAATACACTCCCAAATGGCGATGGGTCTTTTGCACAATTTTCCCCCATCGCCCACCCCTATACTTTCTTATTTTGCCTCCTGATAACTCCATCCGGATTGAACATACTTCGAGAAATTTCAAGGAAATTGGGAAATTGATTTAATTTTAAGACCGGTTCGTGCGACAAGAAGCCAAATTGAGGATTGCGAGAAATGCTACTTTATCCATTCGAAGTATCCCTATCCCAACATGCATTGCTGGTAACGGCTTTGTTTGAAGCTTGGGTGACAACGTGGAAACTCACTGAACCTGTATGTGACAATCTGCCAGGGAAATCCGAGGCTATGGAGAATCGAAAGGTGAATCACCGCTTGAGGGATCATGACTTGAAAATGCGAAATCAGGTTGTTACGCATGGCCAAAAGGTACGAGACATGGCTTGGATGGCCGAACCGACATCCAGGCGAATGGACGCAATGTCTCTGGTCTAAAGGTGGCTCCTAAGGTCTCAACAATTATCCCCAACTTGGAACTTGGTAAACCTCACATTCCGCACCCCTGCCAATATGGGATAATTTTCTCTAGATGTTGGATATTTTATAGTGCAAATTTTATAAAATTATACATTTGTGCCGTGAAAA
>JADGNM010000184.1 GCA_017883485.1 Methanosarcina sp. | reverse complement strand
ATTTGCACTGAATTTTCACGAAATTTCATGATCTGAATTTAAAGTCAACGTTGCTCATTATCCAATTGTAGAAATGGTTTGAGTTTTGAGACAGCCTGATAATGTCTATTTTGTTCACACCAAAAGCCAAACAGAGTTCGCGAACAATATTATAAATCTGATATATAGTGAACTATATAGTGACTTTTGGTAAATCTCTTAAAGCCTATCCGAAAAGCGTCCTTCTTATATCCCAAGATTATTTACTTTCAATCTTACCAATAAGATAGGAAATGGGAAAATCTATGAGAAATCTGCACGTTAATATTGAGTATTGGCTGATCATTTAATCCACCATTTATTATGTGGTGAAAACATGCAAAGAAAACAGATATTAAGGTTTTTAATTCCAATTTATTCGGTTGTCGCCATGTCCACACTTAGCACAGTTGTGGGTCAAAAACTTGGAGAAGCCGTAACTAAAAATGGAGTACGTGACTATACGTTAATAACAATAGCACTAGGTGGATTTTTTTCTGTTTGGATTTTTTACCTTCTGGATTCTTGTTAAGTTGGGAATTGATTAGGCATGCGGTCTCAAAACTAAAAACAAAGGATGTGAAAAATTACTGGGCATTAGCTAAGTATCCTTCTATCGTCGTCGATTAATTGTTATGCAATTTAGCTACCCGATCAGCGTATCGGTTCCGTAATGTTTTAGAGCCTATCCGAAGGTGCTATAACTTCTACAACATATCATTGTGGACTTTTCGGATAGGCTCTTAGTCCAAAAGTGCCCCGAGCTGTGTATAAAGAACTTGTAAATATAATACTTTCACCTCGTATACATGTAACTTAAATATGATAAGCTTAAAAAATCACAGCGCTACGGGTACCGAAACCAAATATATGATATACAACCGTTTGTCTATTATAGGCACAGCACCCTATATAGGCGCGGCACAATCAAGAATAAGAATTTAATATGTGAGCATATCAATATACGAAATCTCTAAAATTTTTCCGGGTTTTTACATTTTGGCGTGATCATTCTGCATTTCAGGGGGATTAGAAAATGAGCACTGATTATGATTTCTTGAAGGCGAGTAAACGGGGGCTTGGATTAGAGACCTCTCTGTCTGCAAGAATGCATTCTGCTTTACACCAGTTTTTCGGATATACTTCTTTTCGCCCATTGCAGGAGGAAATAATCAGGGATGTTCTGGAGAAGAAGGATGTCTTCGTGCTCATGCCTACAGGCGGGGGTAAGTCGATCTGCTACCAACTGCCTGCGCTTCTTATGGAAGGGGCTACAGTTGTCGTTTCTCCATTGATTTCCCTCATGAAAGATCAGGTAGACAGCCTTGATGCAAACGGGATTGCTGCAGCCTGTATGAACAGTACCCAGAGTGCCAGAGAAAACAGGGACGTGAAAACAGCTTTCCTTGAGAATAGGTTGAAGATTCTTTACATTGCCCCGGAAAGGCTAATGATGCCCGGGACCTTTGCTTTTTTAAAGAAAGGTAAGGTCAGCCTCTTTGCAATTGACGAAGCTCATTGTATTTCAGAGTGGGGGCACGACTTTCGGCCTGAGTACAGGAAATTGAAACTATTAAGAGACCCGCAGACAGGTTTTCCTGGTACACCAATTATAGCACTTACGGCTACAGCTACAGAGAGAGTTCGAGAAGATATTGTATCTCAGTTGGGCCTGGCGATATCTCCTGAAAAAGGCCCCTATATGGCCAGCTTTAACCGGAAAAACCTCTACTACGAGGTCAGGCCAAAAAAAGAGACTTTTTCCGAGATTACGGATTATTTGCTCAGGCATAGAGGAGAAGCCGGGATTATCTATTGCCAGAGCAGGAACAGTGTCGAAGTCGTTACAAAAAAATTGAATCTTGCAGGTTTCAGGGCCCTTCCATACCATGCCGGCCTTTCCGATACCGAGAGGACCCGAAATCAGGAACTTTTCATAAAAGACGATGTGGATATCATAGTTGCCACAATCGCTTTCGGGATGGGAATAGATAAGTCCAATGTGCGTTTTGTTATCCACTATGACCTTCCAAGGAACCTTGAGAGTTACTACCAGGAAACCGGAAGAGGGGGAAGAGACGGCGGATCCTGCGAATGCATCCTTTTCTTCAGCAGGGGAGACCGTTTCAAGTATGACTACTTTATTTCGCAGAAGACAGATGAAAGGGAAAAGGATCTCTCTCTTGTGCAACTAAGGCAGATGGTAGCCTACTGTGAAGGAAATAAATGCAGGCGCCAGGCAATAATGGAATACTTTGGGGAGAAACTTCCGGATTTCTGCGGGAACTGTGATTCCTGCCTCAGGCCCAAGGGTACTTTCGACGGGACTGAGGCTGCTATAAAACTGATAACCTGTATTCAGGAACTTAATCAGCGTTTTGGCACTAATTATGTTATCGATGTTCTTACAGGCTCAAAAAATAAAAAGATCAAGCAAAATCATCACGAGAAATTGAAGAGTCACGGCAGCGGCCGAGAATTTACAAAAGAACAATGGAGGTCGTTAGTTTCAGAAATGACAAATACCGGCCTTCTTGAAGTAAGTGGGGCGCAATATCCTGTTTTAAAATTGAATGCTATGAGCAGGAAAATACTGAAAGGTCTGGAGAGAATAGAGCTTGTCTGCCCTGAAGGTTTTGCGCCGGAGACTAAAGAAAGCCTGGTGCCTTCAATGGACGTCGGCACAGAGGATGAGAGAACTAAAAATGATATGGAGTTCCCGGCAGAAGGACTTCCACCAGGGGAGCTTGCAACAGAAAAATATTCGACAGAAGGGTTCTCAGCTGCTGCTGATATCCTGAAACCATCTAAAGTCATGACGGCTGTAAAATCCGGAAAAGGGCATGACCCTATCCTTTTTGAACGGTTAAAAGCCCTGAGAAAGGAATTAGCCTTAAAGAAAAACCTTCCACCTTATATCATTTTCTCAGATACGACCCTTAAGGAAATGGCTACGAAATTTCCGCAAAGCCCCGAGGAGTTCCATTCCATTACAGGGGTTGGAGACCATAAACTGCGGAAGTATGGAAATATTTTCCTTGCGGAAATTGAAAACTACTGCAGGGACTATAGTCTGCTATCTGCCGAAATGGAAAAGATAGAAGGTTCAGCCCCTGCCGGCAAAGAGCTTGAAAATAATGAAATAATCGCAAAAAGTATAGGCCGGAAGGATGAGAATTCTGAGCTGGGAGCGGAAATAGAGGCATCCGGAATTAAAGCATCAGAGGCATCCGGAATTAAAGCATCTATTCCTGAATCTGATAAAATAAAAATCTCAGAAGTTTGCAGACTACCGGCAAAAAGGACAAGATACCTGGATATGAGCATCCAGGACTGGTCAGAAAAGAATTCCTCGGCCGAAAATTCAGAAGAAAAAGTTTCAATCGGAAGTCACCCTGAATCTGAAGCCTTGGGTTTGCTCAAAACGGACCTTTTTGAAGCGAATTCTCTTGGAGCGGGTCCCAACGGAACAGGGTCTGCGGGAATAAGCTCTATTGAACCGGAATCTTATAAAGTGGAGCCTTTTGAAGCAAACGATCTTAAGGTAGATTCTAATCTTGAGATAGACTCTCTACAAAGAACCTATTCTCTGTTTACCGAGGGGCTTGAGATCGATCAAATTGCTGAAATTCAGGGCCTTAGTATGGGAGTTGTTTTCAGTCAATTCGAAAAGATGGTCCTCACAGGAAAAATAAAGGACATCGAGGGACTTTTGCCCCCTCAAAAAGAGCAGCAGATAAAAGCTGTACTTGGAATATTAGAAAATGAACTAGATTCCCTGATTCGGGCAAAAATGGGCGAAAGATGCCAGGAAGAAGAACTGAAATTTGTCAGAGCTCTTCTCCTGTCCAGAATCCGCTTTTCTCAGTCCTGAGATCACAAAATAAGTTTTAATGAATTATCTTTTGGATTTCTCTCTTTTCAAGTTATCTCTTTTCAAAATAGAACTTAGAAACTATACGAAAAGTGTTAAAACTTCGATGCAGAACACCAAAAACTCCCTCCACGCCCGAATGCTCACTTTTTGAGCAGATATCGGGCGGTATTTAAGGCTTTTGGGTAATATATCTTTTATGTAAAAAATAAGGGTAACTATTTACCCCTTAAATGTAATTTTTCCATGCCATTCAAAAGGTCGTCAAGTGTTATGTAATTGGTGTTTTGAACCACCTGAATGTCAGTAGTTCTTTTAAAGTCCATTTTGACTGACTGATTCCTGCTTCCCTTGCAGGTGTATTTTTACATTTAACACCCATTTCATCTTCATACTTCAATCCTCCACTCCTCAAACCTTTAATATTCATAATCTATTTTATTTTATAGTAATGTTTGAGCTCAATGTTAAAACAAACATCTTCAAGGATATACTGACTTATGACAATCCTCATTGGCACTTCCGCAGGTCTATGATGACTGGGTAGGCCCTTCTACCCAAAGTGAAATCGCAAATAAGAATGGAGACTGGTTCGCCAAATATGTATAAATTTCAGCACAGTGGAGACGAACATCACATTCTATCGACCTCTTGGGGAATTTCAAGTCAATTTTTGTTGAAGAAGGCGCCAAAGGCTTCGAATACTCGGTTAAAATGCCGCAGTTAGTCACAAATTAGGCGCTAGTAGATGGAAATTTGAAAAACGCGATCTATTTGGCGACTACTTTTGAGAGAACCTGTATCAAGTCGCTTGCTGACGCTGGCCTTTTTGTGAGTGCATAATTGCAGCTTTCACCCTACTCAAGAACTCCAATAAAGCGTTGAGCAATTTAAAGGGTCTGTTAGTGCCCTTTCTACACATGAGCATGATTACTCTGTAGAGTTCCGGATAGTAGCTGGCTGAACGAGAGCAAAAACGAGCTGGAGTCCGAGACCCTAGAGGCTCTGCGAGAGAGGAATGAAGCTAATTTTCTTTTAGATGGCACAGGACAGACTGTGCTAAGGAAGAGACTGCCATCCATGCCTATGTTCGCTTTCATGGGCAGAATGCTGATATCTGGTTTGTTCAGGATAAAGAGGAAGAAGACCACGATTCATAAATACAAGTACATTTGTATCCGGTTAATGAACAAAACGTCAAGAAGTGTTATTTGTTATGATAAAATTCTAACATTGATGTTGGAAAATCGCTATACATGGTATTCGAAGATGTGCATAAAATTCGTTAACTGATGACAAATGGATACAAGTTAAGTTTCTTATTCTTATGACACATTGAGTTATAGGATATTCGATGGAGACGAAATTGACTGATCGCAAAAGCAAGATTTGCTCTCCAAGGGGCGATGAACATAAAATTCCTCTTCCCGAGTTCCTTCAAAGATTAGGAGTTGACGATAGCGGACTTAGCGAGCAAGAAGCTTCAAGGAGACTTCAGGAATGTGGACCCAACGTTCTCGAAGAAACAGGAAAGGAGGGCATATTAAGCAAGTATATTAGGCAATTTCGGAATTTATTTTCTATACTGTTGACTATAGGAGCTCTTTTATCTTTCCTTGGGGAATACCTTGAGCCCGGACAGGGAAATCTGTATATCGGGATTGCTCTTGCTGGAGTTGTAATACTTAATAGTCTTTCACGTTTGTGCAGGAGTACCAGGCTGCAAAAACGATGGAAAGTTTTCGGCAACTTCTTCCCCCCCGTGCAAAAGTTTTAAGGGAAGGTAAAATCAGAGAAATTCTGGCTTCGGAACTTGTTGTAGGGGATATCATCCTTCTTGAAGAAGGAGACAAGGTC
>JADGNM010000183.1 GCA_017883485.1 Methanosarcina sp. | reverse complement strand
ACGCAATTCTAGTACTTGATCCTGAGACCTATGAGACTGTAGCTATAAAGAAACCGATGTCTTTCAATGCCGAGGCAGGAAGCGAGATCCCTGTCCTGAAAACGGCTTATGGGATCTTTGCACTGGCAAGTTCGGAAACTCTGAAGGCAAAATGAAAAAATCGAGGAAACGTGCAGAAAATCGAGGAAGCATGCAAAATATCCTTGTAATCGGATTCGATACCCGGAACATTGTCTGCTCGGCTCATAGAGCGGGCTATAATGTATGTTCTATCGATGCTTTCCGTGACCTTGACCTGCAGGAATGTGCATTTGCTTCAGCCTTTCTGGAGTGCAGGACTGCAAAGGAACTGCATGAACTGGATGTTTCGAAGATAAAGGCTCAAATAGCTGCCTTCGGGCGGGAGTTTGATGCCATTGTCCCGGGTTCGGGCCTGGAAATGCTTGATTACAATAGCTTTTCCTGTACTGTACTTGCCAGTTGCCAGGATAACATACGGAAAGCTTCAAACAAAAAGTATCTCTCAAAAAGACTTGAAGCCCTTGGTATTTCGCATCCGAACTGTTATTCTCCTGATGAAATGGACGCAATCGGATATCCGGTGATGGTTAAACCTGTCTTTGGAGGAGGAGGAATCCTTAATAGGATTGCCAGGAGTAAACATGAGCTTCTGTCTATCCTTGAAGATTTATCCGGAATGGATCGATGCAGGCTGGGTCCGGAATTCTCGGAAGAGACAGTCGTTATCCAGGACTTTCTGGAAGGTATTCCCTCAAGTGTCTCTTTGCTTTCCACAAGGAATGAAGCTCTTTCAGTAGCTGTTAATGAACAATTAATAGGGATTCCCTGGCTTTCAAGGCTTCCATTTGCTTATTGCGGGAATATAACTCCCTTCAGGACCGGACAGCCTGAGGAAATGGAGGCACTGGCTGAAGAATTAGTGATCGAATTCAAGCTTCTGGGCTCAAATGGGGTGGACTTTCTGGTTACGGAAACCGGCCCCGTAGTGCTTGAGATAAATCCCAGGTTCCAGGGAAGCCTTGATACGGTCGAGAAAGCAATGAATATTAACCTTTTTGAAGCCCATGCTGGCTGCTTCAGAGGCGAACTCCCTCCCAAACCCGAGGCAAATTGCTTTGCTGCAAGAGGGATAATCTATTCGGATCGAGAACTTTTTATAGACAGAAAGCTCATGGATGTCATTCTCAGTGAAAAGGGCGCAGATATCCCTCCCCAGGGAACTAATATAGAGCCTGACTGGCCTCTTACTTCCCTGTTTTCGTGCACCTCTACCAGAGAAGAGGCAATCCTGTCCCTTGAAAGGGGGGCAAAGAGGATAGAGACTTTTATTGAGTGCAAAACAAGTTCAGGAAAAGTGTAATGTAAATTTTAATACTGGTATGTGCAATTTATATAAGGGATTTGAGGTGAAGACGTGGTCGAATTAAATGACAAGGTAATTAGAGGATATCTCATGAGCCTTGTGGGGGAAGAAGGGCTCAAAATGATAGAAGAAATGCCAGAAGGCGAGGTTACTGATGAAGAAATTGCGGCAAAGAGCGGGGTTCTGCTAAATACTGTAAGAAGGACTCTCTTCATACTATATGAAAACAAATTTGCAATTTGCCGCAGGGAGAGAGATTCAAACAGCGGATGGTTGACATATCTCTGGCACCTTGACTTTTCAGATATAGAGCACCAGCTCATGAGGGAAAAGAAAAAGCTGCTCAGAAACCTGAAGACTCGTCTCGAATTTGAAGAAAATAATGTTTTCTATGTCTGCCCGCAGGGCTGTGTTCGACTCCTCTTTAACGAAGCCACGGAAACAGAATTTCTCTGCCCTATGTGCGGAGAAGACCTTGTCTACTACGATAACTCCCGGTTTTTAGATGTCCTGAAAAAGCGAGTGAATGCGCTCAATTCTGCATAAGGTGCCTTTTTTGACCACCCGGGCAGAAGCAATAAAGCTGCTGGAAGAGTCAGGCTGTGCTCCTAATGTAATTCAGCACTGCAAGGAAGTTGCCTCTCTGGCAGTTGAGATTGCAGATGAAATAAAAGCGGCAGGGCATGAAGTAAACCCTGGACTGGTTGAAGTAGGGGCTCTTCTACATGATTTTGGGAGATGTCGAACTCATGGGATAACTCATGCGGTAGAAGGTTTCAAGCTGGCTAAATCCAGAGGAGTAGAGCCAGGGATTTCCGAAATAATAAAACGGCATATAGGAGCGGGAATCTCAAAAGAAGAAGCGAAGGAGTTAGGGCTTCCAGAGGGTGATTATTTCCCACGCAGCCTTGAAGAAAAAATCGTATCCCATGCAGATAATCTTGTTAAAGGTACGAAGAGGATTACTATAGATGAGAGAACTGCGCTCATGCGTAAGAAAGAAGTACCAGAACAGGTTATTCTAAGGATAAGGAGTCTCGCTGACGAGATAGAGGAACTCTCTCACTGAACTGCTGGCAACTCAGCATATAAGAAAGGATGGATATCCGTCCAAGGAAAACGAAAAACAATTCATTTCCTAATTTTCCCCTGGATTAAATAAATACTTATTTACTAAAATAGAGAAGGAAAACTTATATATAACGATATTAATAATGAGATAGTGAATTGCTAAATCCTGCGATTTAAGCTAAAAATGCTTATCTTGAGCTAAAAATGCTCACCTCACGAAAACATTTTTTTAGCAACATTTTCTCATTTTCAGCTTATTATGAGGGTATGTTTATGGATAATGACAAATATTTAAAGGGCACAACTACCGTAGGAGTAGTTTGTACCGATGGCATCGTGCTCGCAAGCGAACAGAGAGCCACAATGGGGAATTTCATCGCAAGTAAAACCGCAAAGAAAGTTTACCAGATCGATGATCGTGTAGCAATGACCATCGCCGGTTCGGTAGGGGATGCCCAGCAGCTTGTGAGGCTCGTAAACGTAGAGTCACAGCTCTACAAAATGCGCAGGAATGAATCCATGACAATCAGAGGGATCGCAACTTTGATGTCAAATTTTTTAAATGCAAACCGTTACTATCCTATGATGGTCCAGCTCCTTATAGGAGGAGTTGACAAAAACGGGCCTTCTATTTACTCCTTGGATCCTCTCGGAGGAAGCATAGAAGAAATGAAGATTTCGTCTACTGGATCCGGCTCTCCGATGGCATATGGTGTGCTTGAAGATCAGTATAGGAAAGACATGACTGTAAAGGAAGGTCTTGACCTTGCTATCCGTGCTATCCATACTGCAGCTAAAAGAGATTCAGCATCTGGAGAAAACATTGATGTAGTGGTTATTACTAAGGAGGCATTTAAAAGGCTGGATCTCGAAGAAGTAAAATCCAGAAGAGAGTTATTAAGTAAGTAATTAAAAAGTAAGTAATTAAAATTGTTGGTTTTTATTCGAATATTGAACTAACATCTTTTTCAACTTATTGCTTTTTAAATACAGATGTACTTTTCCATTTTTTTGACAAGAAGGAAGATTCTTAATGCCTATTGAAGACGTGTTATTAGACCTCAAAAATAAAATTGAGAAAAATCTACCCGATGGAGTTACAATTACCGACGTCGAATTCGAGGGGCCTCAACTTGTGTTATACACTGAAGAACCCCGCAAATTTGCAGATGACGGGAACATTATCCGCAACCTGGCAAAAGAACTCAGGACAAGGATAGCCATGCGGCCGGACCCAAGGGTACTTGCAACTCCTGAAGACTCTATTTCTATAATCGAAGAAGTTGTCCCAAAAGAATCTGGCATATCGAGCTACTATTTTGACCCAGATTCCGGAGAAGTGATTATTGAAGCCGAAAAGCCGGGGCTTGTGATAGGAAAGCATGGAGCAACTCTTAGAGAAATCACAAAACAAATCGGCTGGATTCCAAAGGTTGTGCGGACTCCTCCCATTAAATCTCGTACTGTAAAGAACATCAGGGAGTTTATGAGGAATAACCTCAAGGAAAGAAAAGAAATTCTTAAATCTGTGGGGAGGAAAATTCATAAAGAGTGTACCTCAAAAGATCAATGGATAAGAGTTACATCTCTTGGGGGATGCAAAGAAGTCGGGAGGAGCTGCTTTCTGCTATCGACTCCCGAGTCCCGAGTCCTGATTGACTGCGGAGTCAATGTAGGCTCGGATGAAAATATGACTCCTTATCTCTATGTTCCTGAAGTTTTTCCCTTGAATCAGATAGATGCTTTGGTTGTTACTCATGCCCATCTGGACCATCAGGGGCTTGTCCCTCTGCTCTTCAAATATGGGTATGAAGGGCCTGTGTATTGCACGCCTCCCACAAGGGACCTGATGGTATTGCTCCAGCTCGACTATATTGATGTGGCAGCAAAAGAAGGGAAGAAGATTCCCTATGAGTCCGGGATGGTGGCAAAAACTCTCAAGCACACTATTCCTCTTGATTATGAGGAAGTAACTGACATTGCCCCTGATATCAAATTGACTTTCCATAATGCAGGTCACATCCTGGGTTCGGCAATTTCTCATTTCCATATCGGAGACGGGCTTCATAATGTAGTTTTTACCGGAGACTACAAATATGAGAAGACCAGGCTTTTTGACCCTGCTGTTAATAAGTTTCCGAGAGTTGAGACCGTTATCAGTGAGGCAACTTACGGAAATGCTAACGCGTTTCAACCTGCACTTAAGGACGCCGAAAGGCACCTGCAGATGGTAATCAAGAATACCATCGAACGAGGAGGAATTGTTCTTATCCCGGCATTTGCTGTGGGCCGAAGCCAGGAAGTCATGATCGTGCTGGAGGAATCGATAAGAAAAGGTATAATTCCTCAGATCCCTGTCTATCTGGACGGAATGATCTGGGAAGCTACGGCAATCCATGCGACGCATCCCGAGTACCTTAACAATGACCTGAGGAAATTGATTTTCCAGAAAGGCCAGAACCCCTTCCTGTCGGAAAGTTTCAAGCCTGTTGACTCCCACGAGGCGCGCCAGAGGATAATTGAGAATCCTCATCCCTGCGTAATTCTGTCAACCTCAGGTATGATGAACGGAGGGCCAGTTATGGATTACTTCAAAGCCTTCGCCGAAGACCCGCGCAATACTCTTGTATTTGTAGGGTATCAGGCTGATGGGACAGTCGGACGCAGGATCCAGAAAGGATGGAAGGAAATCCCGATGTCAGGAAAGAATGGGAACACTGAAATTTTGAAAATGAACATGGATGTTCAAGTAGTAGACGGCTTCTCAGGTCACTCGGATAGGGTACAGCTTGTGGAATATATCAAAAAAATGCAGCCTCGCCCCGAAAGGGTATTTACCGAACATGGGGATGAAAAGGCTTGCGTTGACCTGGCAAGTTCGATTTACAAGAAACTCAAGATTGAAACCCGGGCCCTCACAAACCTGGAGACTATAAGGTTACTGTGACCCCCAGGGTCACAGATTGCCTTTTAAGGCTGAGAAGATATTCTATCAGTTTTTTGTGGTCGCCTATTACAAGATCTGCCTTTTCAAGCTGGGACGGCTCCAGATATGTGGGAATTCCTATACAGTAAATTTCAGCTTTTTTGCAGCTTCCACTCCCATAATGGCATTTTCAATGATTATACATTCTTCTCGCCGAACTTTTAGAAGATCGACCGCTTTTAAGAAAGGATCAGGACAGGGTTTTGAGTAATTAACTTGACTATGTCACATTACCAGATGAAAACATCATCATTAGACCATATTAAACCAAATACCTTGTTTGCTGCGAAATCGATGACAGCAAATGGA
>JADGNM010000182.1 GCA_017883485.1 Methanosarcina sp. | reverse complement strand
CGCCTTCAATGGATATTTTGTGGGGATGATCTCGTATATAGTAAACCAGCAGAAAGGTTTTCTTTTTATCCTTCTAGCCCTTCTTCCTCACGGGATAATTGAACTGCCCATGGTCTTTCTGTCTGCCAGTATAGGGCTTCGGCTCGGTTACCATGTGTTTCTTTACCTTATAGGCAGGCATACCGAGCTTAAGAAAGAATTTATACAGGGGCTCAAGTTCTATTTCCGCTGGATCATGCCTCTTCTTTTCGTCGCGGCAATAATTGAGACCTTCATTACACCCCTTATCCTGAGTTTAGTTAGAGGATCTTGAAAAACCTTGGGTCTTTCGAGAAGCCTTGCGATAACCGGAAAAGGAATGGAAAGCCTGGTCTGTGGCCTATCCTGGCCTACCCTCTACTATATAAATGATTACTTCTATTAAAGAGGGTTTTAATAGGTAAACTTGCTAATGGATAAAGTTTGATTTGCCACAAATTAGGTTTAAAAATCATACATCTTCTATCGGTTGAAAAAAAGCATTCCCAACCCAAGGAACATCAAATATGATTGAAAGGAAAGAAATTAAGGGAATCGTTGAAGGATATTACACAAATACTGATACGATAAAGGTAGGGACTATTGCCTCTCACTCAGGGCTCGATATCTGTGACGGGGCAGTTGAAGAGGAATTCAGGACTCTCGCAGTTTGCCAGGCTGGCAGGGAAAAAACCTACAGCGAATACTTCAGAGCCCAGAGAGATTCGTTTGGGAGAATAATGAGAGGAATCGTTGACGAGATCATTGTTTTTAAGAACTACAACGAGATCCTTTTGCCTGAAAACCAGAAAAAACTGGTTGATGAGAATGTGCTCTTTGCTCCCAACCGTTCTTTCACCTCTTATTGCAGTATAGGTGAAATAGAAGAAGACTTCAGAGTGCCTCTTCTAGGAAGCAGAAATCTCCTTCGAAGCGAAGAGCGCAGTGAGCAGCAGAGCTACTACTGGATTCTTGAAAAAGCAGGGCTGCCTTTCCCCGAAAAAATAGGGTCTCCGCAAGATATCAACGAGCTCGTAATGGTCAAACTTCCACATGCAGTAAAAAAACTGGAAAGGGGATTTTTTACCGCTTCAAGCTACAGGGAATACCTGGAGAAATCCGAAGCCCTTATCAAGCTGGGAGTCATTACGCGGGAAGCACTCGAAAATGCCAGGATAGAGCGCTATATAGTAGGCCCTGTGTTTAATCTCGACATGTTTTACTCTCCAATCGAGCCTGAAATGAACAAACTGGAACTTCTTGGAGTTGACTGGCGTTTTGAGACCAGTCTTGACGGGCATGTAAGGCTTCCTGCCCCGCAGCAAATGACTCTGCCCGAAAATCAGTTAACCCCGGAGTATACGGTCTGCGGACATAACTCTGCAACGCTCCGGGAGTCCCTTCTTGAAAAAGTGTTTGAGATGGGAGAAAAGTATGTAGAAGCTACGCAGGAACATTACGCTCCTGGGATAATAGGGCCCTTCTGCCTTCAAACCTGCGTGGATAAGGACCTGAACTTTTATATATATGATGTTGCCCCTAGAGTGGGTGGCGGGACCAATGTGCACATGTCTGTCGGGCACTCTTACGGCAACTCGCTGTGGAGAAGGCCAATGAGTACGGGCAGAAGGCTGGCCTTTGAGATAAGGCGCGCCCTTGAACTCGAGAAACTCGATATGATTGTCACATAAATTTATTAAGGCTTTCCGGCATTAGTAGATATGAATTATGCAGGATACCGTATACTTTAAAAGTATCGCCTGAATCTGCAAGATTCATGCTGTGATAAAGATTTGATGAAGAATTTGCTTGGGTTTCCGATTACGAAAGTTCATAATTTATGCCTTGGATCTTGGGAAAGATCCCGGGCTTATCCTGATTTCGGATAAATACCTGCCTTATATCAGATTAGCGTTATTTTACTGGAGGAAATTATAACTTGAGTCAGCCCTGTGTTAATATCGGTATGGTAGGCCATGTCGACCATGGAAAAACCACACTTGTTAAAGCCTTATCAGGCGTGTGGACAGATACGCATAGTGAAGAAGTAAAGAGAGGAATTTCTATCAGGCTGGGGTATGCGGACTCTCCATTTATGAAATGTCCCAGGTGCCCTGAACCTCAGTGTTACACTGTGGAAAAAGCCTGCCCTAACTGCGGAGAGGAGACGGAAGAACACAGGACTGTGTCTTTTGTGGATGCCCCGGGACATGAGACCCTGATGGCAACCATGCTCTCGGGAGCTGCAATTATGGACGGAGCTGTGCTGGTAATTGCCGCAAACGAGGACTGCCCGCAACCTCAGACAAAGGAACACCTCATGGCCCTGGATATAATAGGGATTGAAAATATTGTAATAGTTCAAAATAAAATCGACCTTGTATCCAAAGAACGCCTTATCGAGCACTACCATCAAATAAAAGAATTCGTCAAGGGCACGGTCGCTGAAAACGCACCTGTAATCCCGATTTCTGCCCAGCAAAATATCAATATTGATGTCCTGATCGACGCTCTGGAAGCCCAGATTCCTACTCCTGTTCACAAAGTGGATAAGCCTGCCAGCATGCTTATTGCGCGGTCTTTTGATATCAACAAGCCAGGGGCTTCAATCGACGAGATCCGTGGAGGAGTTATAGGAGGCACCCTGCCAGAAGGCATGCTTCATCCCGGAGATGAACTTGAGATAAGGCCGGGAATTAAGGTTACAACCGAAGGCAGCACAAGATGGGTTCCCATTCTGACAATTGTTTCGTCTATCTATGCAGGCTCGGCACAGGTAGAGGAAGCAACCCCGGGAGGCCTTCTGGCTGTTGGAACTTATCTTGACCCGACCCTTACAAAAGGCGACTCTTTAACAGGACAGATTGCAGGCGCTCCCGGAACCCTTCCTGAGATCAGGCACCAGTTTGTCATGGAGTTACACCTGCTGGATAGGGTTGTCGGAGTTACAAGGGAAGAAAAGATTAACGAAATCAAGACCAGTGAACCCCTTATGCTCAATATAGGAACCGCAACGACCGTAGGAGTAGTTACCAGCGCGCGGAAAAATGAAGCGCAGGTTTCACTCAAGCGCCCGGTCAGTGCAGCTATCGGTTCAAGGGTTGCTATCAGCAGGAGAATTGACTCTCGCTGGCGGCTCATTGGAGTAGGGGTAATCAAGAGTTGAAAATTATAATTGATACTAACGGATTTATGATTCCTGTCCAGTTCGGAGTTGATATTTTCGAAGAACTGAAAAGGCTGGGATTTAACGAATTTTTTGTGCCTGAAGCTGTAGTATTAGAGATAGAAAGACTTATTAAGCGGGGAAAAGGTTCGGACAGAACAGCCGCAAAGGTAGCAAGACTCATCATGGACAGGTGCGAGCGCATAGCTGGTGCGGGACGCGCAGATGATGTGATTCTCAGGCTGGCAAAAGATATGGGAGCCGCTGTTCTGACAAACGATACAGAATTGAAGCGCAGGCTTGCGGAAGTAGGAGTCCAGATTGTGTCCCTGCGTCAGAAAAACAAACTGGACGTTGTATGAATGATCGCCGGATTTTTCCGGAAGTAATTGCGATTAGGTTATTTACGGTGATAGCAGATGTATAAAATGATGAAACTCGTTGATACTGTCCGTATTCATCCTACCTTACTCGGGGAAGAATTAATGCCAACTGTTAAAAATGCCTTAAGAGAAAAACTTGAGGGACAGGTTGATAAAAAACTAGGTTCCCTTGTTGCTGTTTGCGAGATCGACGAGATTGGAGAAGGGCATATCCTCGTAGGAGATGGGGCAGTATATTATGATGTGACTTTCAAGGCAGTCATGTTTGTGCCTGAGCTCCAGGAAATAATTGAAGGTGAGGTCGTAGAGACCGTTAGTTTCGGAGTTTTCGTAGGGATGGGGCCAATGGACGGGCTGCTTCACGTCAGCCAGATCACTGACGATTTTATTTCATACGACGCCAAGAACGCAAGACTTGTAACAAAAAACGGAGGCAAGGCCATTGCTGAAGGGGACCATGTGAGAGCCAGGGTTGTTGCAGTAAGTATCAACGAGAGAGAGCCAAAAGAAAGCAAAATAGGACTTACTATGCGTCAGACGGCTCTTGGAAAGCTTCAATGGATCGAAGAAGCCCGCAAAAAGAAACAGCCTCAAGAAGTTGTCAGCTAAGGAACTGCAGTAAAAAAATAAAGAAGAGGATTTTCAATGGCGGAAAAAGTATGTCGACACTGCATGAGGGTTCTGGAAGGACAAAACTGCCCTATCTGCGGAACCTCGGACCTTGCAGAAGGATGGAGTGGACTTGTAATAATTCTGGACGCTGAGCGCTCAGAAATCGCAAAAAAGCTTGGAGTTGACATTTCGGATAAATTTGCCCTGAAGGTGCGCTGAGTTGAGCATTCATATAGAGCTTCCGAAAGAGCTTCGCCCACTTATGAGAAAGCCCCTGGGTACACTCTATGTAGGGACGGGCAGCGATACCATAGAAAAGTTCGTAGGGGAGCTTGCAAGCCCCACAAGACTTATATCCGTAGGGGATGTTACTACCTTCCACCTGCTTGAGGCCGGGATTTTTCCGGACATCTGTATTGTGGATAACCGCACCAAAAGGGAACCGGTTGCTACACACATGTCGGCCAGGAACATGGACAAGATCTATGAAGAAGTGTCTGTGGACAACTCTGCAGGGATTATTACCGATGAGTTAATCAGAACTCTTTGCGAAGCTTTTGCCTCCAAAAAGCCTATAAGAATCTTTGTAAGGGGAGAAGAAGATCTCGCAACCCTTCCGGTAATTCTGCTGGCGCCTCTCGGGGCTGTGGTCCTGTATGGGCAGCCTGACGAGGGCGTGGTTCTTGTGAAGGTCACCAAGGAAAAGAAAAGGGAACTTCGAGCTCTCTTTGAAAAACTCATCAGCAAAAATCAGAATTCCGAATTGGATAAGATACGGAGAATTTTAGATGGACATAAGGATTATTAAAGACAATAAAAATTCACTTTTAAATAGAAGGGAACTGGATTTCATTGTGAAATATGAAGGTTCGACTCCTTCCAGAAATGATGTAAAAAATAAACTTGCTGCAATGTTGAATGCCCCCCTTGAACTGCTGGTAATCCAGAGAATCAAAACCGAATTCGGAATGCAGGAAGCTAAAGGCTATGCAAAACTCTACGAAGATGCAGCCCGCATGAAAGAAGTGGAACTGGAATTCGTCCTGAAGAGAAATGCAATCCCTGGGGCAGGAACTGAAGGAGAAGAGGCTTAAGCCTTAATCGAGGTGCATACAAATGGCAGTAAAAAATTACTACAAAGTTCAGGGCGATTCCGTAACCAGGCTCAAGCAGTTTTGTCCCAGATGCGGACCAGGTATATTCCTCGCCGATCATAAAAACCGCCTTGCATGCGGAAAATGCGGCTATACCGAATTCAAGAAATAAGCACTTTTACGAATTATCCAACTCATTTTTCAATCCAAACCACAGGAGTTTTCCTGTGGTTCTTTTCACTAACTTTCCTACTTAGAGAGAATAATTTCGGCTCTTCGCTGGTTATTATGGGTAGTTTTTTATAATAGGATCATAATATAAATGAGTGACACAATATTTAACGTAAATAACTATAAGTTTGATCACTCATTTGCGAAAAAACATTTGAATTACCTTTGAATTTGAATGTTATAGAACCGTGGCACATAACAAATTATAAACTTGACTCAATAACTAAAAACCTTGATATTTGGCTTGATTTTAGACGCGGTTCTAAATT
>JADGNM010000181.1 GCA_017883485.1 Methanosarcina sp. | reverse complement strand
TTTAACTTTGGGGATGGCTCTATAATTCCATTTCCCCAAATAAACATCAAAGACAATATCTGTAACAGAAATACTTGAAATTATAGTTTCATCATTCCTAAGCTAGTTCTCAATTTTGATTTAAAACGTTTTTGGTTCTGAAATTATGATAAGCTTGCAAAAATTTAAAAGAGGCTGAATAAAACAAAGCAATGTTTTCTATGAAGAAACAAAAAACCTCTGGGTCTTTAGCCTTTATAGTTTTACATTACAACAAAGCTTAAATTAAGTACAGTAGTTACTGAATAAATCGATTGACGTGCGGATGATCCGTTTCTCTCTCAACAGGAATAGCTTGTTTTACCGGATACGGATTCTTGCTCGTCAAAAGTTTGTTCGAGATTTTGCACTTAGGCGTTCGGTAGCAGATTTTTCAAGCGACTACCAGTTAGCAATTTATTACCAGTAACTATCATTATTACTGGTAACTATCTACCAGTAACTATCAGGCAGATGCAGCGTAGGGCTTGCACTGGCCGTCTTTCACTTCAAGCTAATCCTTCACCAGGGAGACTCCCATATGATAAAAGAAATTACTGCTAAGTACGATGCAGAAAAAATCGAAAAAAAAGTAACGCAGTTCTGGGAAGAGAGCGGCGCGTACCTGAAAACCCGGGAACACCGCAAAACCGGAAAAAAGCTTTTTTTTGTTGACGGGCCTCCGTACACTACCGGACATATCCATCTGGGGACCGCCTGGAACAAGATCATTAAAGATTCCATTCTCCGCTATTATTCCATGAACAACCGCCATATCCTTGAGCGGCCTGGCTGGGATATGCACGGCCTGCCAATTGAGGTCAAGGTCGAAGGTCTGCTCGGCTTCAAATCCAAAAAAGATATTGAGAGCTTCGGGGTAGAAAATTTCATTGAAAAGTGCAAGGAATTTGCCAATGTTCAGAAGCAGGCAATGACCGAGCAGTTCAGGAGGCTTGGGGTCTGGATGAACTGGGCAGACCCTTACATGACCTTAAAAGATGATTATATCGAAGCTGCCTGGTGGACCCTCAAACAGGCCAATGAGAAAGACCTTCTGGATGTTGGGAAGCGTTCGGTCAACTGGTGCCCTCGCTGTGAGACTGCAATCGCGGATTCGGAGGTTGAGTATGCCGAAAGGACTGACCCTTCAATATATGTAAAATTCAGGATTAAAGGTGAGGAAAATACTTTCATTGTCATCTGGACAACAACCCCCTGGACAATTCCGGCAAACGTAGCCGTAGCTGTAAATCCTGATCTGGAATACTCAAAATTCAGGGCGATCAGGAAGGACGGTTCGGAAGAAATACTCATTGCAGCTACCGATCTCATTAAAAATGTGCTCAAGCAGGGAAGGTTTGTTGACTATAAAGTCCTTGGGACAATGACCGGAGAGGATCTAACAAAACTTGAGTACGAGAGCCCTCTTGGGGACCTGGTGCCGATCCAGAACAGGATAAAGCACGGGGTCTACATTGCCGATTTCGTGGCCGTGGAAAATACAGGCTGTGTGCACATAGCACCAGGGCATGGTATGGACGACTTTAACCTTGGTGTGAAGTACAACCTTCCGATTCTCTGCCCTGTTGGCTCAAACGGCGTCTACACGGACGAAGCCGGGGAATACGAAGGCAAAACAGTCAGGGAAGCAAATCCTATTGTCGTTGATGACTTAAAGGAACGCAACAGACTCCTTGCAGAAGGGACAGTTATACACAGGTACGGGCACTGTTGGCGTTGCAAGACCCCTATCATTTATCTTGCAACAGAACAGTGGTTCCTCAAAATTACCGAGATCAAGGAAAAAATGCTTGAGGAAATCGATGCCGTGGACTGGTACCCTGACTGGGCAGGCTCGGCCCGTTTCAGGACCTGGGTCGAAGGTGCCCGGGACTGGTGCATCTCCAGGCAGCGCTACTGGGGAATCCCGATCCCTGTCTGGAAATGCAAAAAATGCGGAAATATTGATATAATAGGGACAAAAGCCGAACTGTTGGAAAAGTCAAATGCAGGCAGCGACATCGAGCTTCACCGCCCCTATGTGGATAGGGTCACCATCCCCTGTGAGTGCGGTGGAGAGAAAAAACGTGTTGAAGATGTCTTTGACGTCTGGTTCGACTCGGCTGTTGCTTCCTGGGCAACGCTTAAGTTTCCGCAGACACGGGAGCAGTTTGATGAATGGTGGCCTGCTGACTTTATAACCGAAGGACATGACCAGACTCGAGGCTGGTTCTATTCCCAGCTTGGAGCAAGCATGGTGGGTTTTGGAAGGGCTCCGTACAGGAGTGTGCTCATGCACGGATTTACCCTGGACGCAGGCGGAAAGAAGATGTCCAAAAGCTACGGAAATGTAATTTCTCCCCTGGACATCATAGATAAGTTCGGAGCAGATACTCTGCGTGCCTACGTGCTTTCCTCAAGCGCTCCCTGGGAAGACCTGAAGTTTAACCTCGAAGAAATAGAAACCATCCACCGTTCAATCAATATTCTCTGGAATGTTTTCAGGTTCCCGCTTCCCTATATGGCTCTTGACAACTTTGATCCCCTGAAGGTGAGCCTTGATTCCGTAAACTATGCTCTCCGTGAGGAAGACAGGTGGATTCTCTCAAGAGCTCAATCTGTTATCAAAACAGTAGACGAAGCCATGAGCGGGTATCTGCTGCATAAAGCTGTTCGTGAGATTCTGGAATTTACTCTTGAGGATCTCTCCCGCTGGTATATCCAGCTTATCCGCCCGAGAACCTGGACCGAAGCTGATGACCCGGATAAGCTTGCAGTTTACTGCGTGCTTTACGAAGTTTACGTAACCCTTACAAAGCTGATTTCTCCCTTCATGCCCTACCTGGCTGAAGAGATATACCAGAACCTCGTCAGGAACGTGGATCCGGACGCGTTTGATTCTATCCACATGTGCGACTGGCCAAAGGTCAATAGTGCCCACCTTGATCCCGAGCTTGAAGCGGCCATGAACACTGCTCGCTCAATCGTGGAAGCCTCCTCGAATGCCCGCCAGAAGGCAGGCAGGAAACTCAGATGGCCTATATCCAGAATAGTCATATCCCCCAATAGTGAAAATGTAACAAAGACTGTCGATAGACTGCGCTCGGTCCTTATGGACCAGACAAATTCAAAAGTAATTATCCTGACAGGTGTGGGTGAGGGCTGGGACGAACTCGGACTTGAAGTTATCCCTGACCCGAGCAAGATAGGTCCTGTCTTCAAGAAGGACGCGGGAAAAGTTATCTCTGCCCTGCAGAAAGTCAACGGCTTTGCTTTAAAGAAAGCCTTTGCCGAAACCGGCAAGTTCGAACTGACCCTTGCAGACGGAACTGATGTTGAAGTCACTCCTGGCATGGCAAACTTCAAGGAAACTCTGCCCGCAGGCACAGCCAGTGCCGAGTCCGATGTCGGCCTTGTCTATGTGGACGCAAATCTCACTCCTGAACTGGAAGCCGAAGGATATGCAAGGGAAGTCATCCGCAGGCTCCAGGATATGCGAAAGGAACTCGACCTTGTGGTGGACGAAAATATCCGCGCCTCCGTAAGGATCGAAGACGAACATGTCATGGGGCTAGTCGAAACCCTGAAAAGCCTGATTGCAGAAGAAGTAAGGGCTGATATTCTTGACCTTGACAGCGATATCGCTGTTTCGGGAACCCTTGTAAAGGACTGGGACGTCGAAGGCATTGCTATGCAGATGGGGATTACAAAGAGATAACTCTGGAAAAACGATCTATAAAACAGAAAGGAAGTGATTTATACGGACTTTGCTGCCTGGGAGCCTATTTACGAAGAAATTCTTGAAGATTTCGGGTTCGACCGAAAAAGCGATGAAGAGGCAGCTCGAATCCTCTCCCGCATGCTGACAGAGCAGAATACTGTCAGCCTTTCCGAACTCAAAACCACAATTTCCGGAAAGCCTGCCCTGATATTCGGAAACGCCCCAAAGCTCAGGAAAGAACTTTCGGAAATTGACCTTTCTGCTTTTGTAGTGATTGCAGCCGACGGAGCAGCAGCTGTCCTGATGGATACTGGCTGCGTACCTGAAGTCATATGTACCGACCTCGACGGCAATTCCGAAGCTGATATCGAAAAAGAGAGCCTTGCCTGTGAACAGGGCTCAATAGTCCTTATCCACGCCCATGGGGACAATATTGAAAAGCTCGAAAAATACGTGCCCCGCTTTAAACGCTTCATTGCGACTACCCAGGCAAGGCCCTTTGACAAGGTTTTTAATTTCGGCGGATTCAGTGATGGAGACAGGTGTGTCTTTGTAGCCAGGGAATTTGGAGATAACAAAATAAAGCTGGCAGGTTTTGACTTTGAAGATCCCGATGTAAACCCGATAAAGAAAAAAAAGTTGAAGTGGGCAAAAAAATTGATTGAAATTTATTATCTTTAAAATGGGACAATTCGATTAAGAGTACTTTCAGTGTAATAAATCGATAACTATCCTATTTTTAGAAAATAATTGAATAGATAAACCTGCCGATAAATACTTACCCTTATAAGGATAAATATTTAGAAAGAAAAAGACTGAAGTAATGGAGTTCAGGAATATAAAGAGTCATATGAATTTTTTCAACTAAATGAGCGTTTATAAAAGCCTTAAATTTGATTTAGTTAGACAATATGGCTCTTAAATATTATTGAGACATTATTTTTTGCTTAAACAGTCAACTGCAGACTTTTGTTCCTGATTTATCGAGAGGTTTAAAAGAATTTGAATTTTAGATAAAATATGAAAGTAAGCTTATTTTGTCAGCATAGGGTTTGCCTACTTTTTCAATGACTATTAATATCCAGGAGAAGTTATTCTAGCAATTTTATATAATTACGAATTATATAATTAATTATACTTTCTGGCAATCAAAGTTAAAGATAATCTTCTCACAATAAAAGCAGATAAAAAAAGTATTCTCTAAAAGCAATTGCCGGAAGTGTATTATAATAACCCCGAGAGTTGATAAGCAATTTTGATTGGAGAAATTCACACTCTTAGTGTATACTCTAGAGAATTTAAACACTCTGATCTAAAAACTTCATCTTCTCCGGTACGCGAAACGAGTACGAAAAGACGAGGATAATAAAATACCGTAAAAACGAATATAAAAAGAATAACATTAAACAGGGGTAAACAGGAGGTAAACATAATGGGAGCAGGATTATTTGAGAAAAACTTTGGTGGAATACTTGGTGGTGGCTGCGGTGGCCGGTTTGATGGCTGCGGAAGTGGATGCGATACTAAAAAAGGCTGCTTCGTAACCGCTGTTCGTGCCGGTTGCTTCAAAGGCGATTTCGACACCGACAAAATGTGGTTATAATCAGTTGTCGGCAAAGAATATGAAAAGATGAGTATGAAAAGAATACAATTAAAAAGAATCTGGCGAATACAGTAAAACCGAATCTGGCGGCTGCGGCGGTTGTGGCTGCGGTGGCTACTGCTTAAAAAATAGTCACTGTCTGAGAACTACCGAATATAAAGAAAGGAACGTCATAGCCATCTTTTCAGGGAGTTAAGAACGAATATCAAAATGGAAATTGTTTTGCCTTGAATTGATGCTAGACGTTTTTTTTATCCATGAGTTAGCAAGCTCGTTCCAAAACCTGATTTTTTGAGTATGGTCTTATTCAATTAAAAAGCGTTTCTGTTATACTCTCCTTTTGTCAATTACCCCTCCTGTCCAATCCGGCTTTCGCCGGATCGTCTGAGGAAGGGGCTTGCATGTCACTGATTATTCTCTCAGATCATTTCATGCGTATGGGTGATTGACTGAC
>JADGNM010000180.1 GCA_017883485.1 Methanosarcina sp. | reverse complement strand
AGCGGATGACTGAAGTACCATTGTGTGAGTTTAATATAGTTAAATTATATAAAATCGATAGCAAGATTGATACTTTTTCCTTAACCGATGACCAATGGATGTGAATGCAGAAATATATCTTTATAATTCAGTAGCGGAGTTTCCTCTTAAAAAACCTCTTGAACTGATGATACATCTCCCCCCATCAGAAATTGAAAAGGAAACGGAAAAGACTCTTAAAAAAGCTATCAAAAATCATTTTTCGTACAGAAGTCTCCTTACTGATATCGAGCTTAGAAGGGTTCTTCAGCGAGGGAGGCGAAACATGGCAATTGGCGTTGTTTTTCTTTTTCTTTGCCTGCTCGTAACAGGACTTCTTTCAACTCTTGAAGGAGACCTGTTAAAAACCATGCTTTCCGAAGGCCTGACTATCATCGGCTGGGTTGCGATGTGGGAGCCTGTTAATGTTTTCCTCTATGGGTGGTGGCCTCTCAGTCAGAAAAAGGATTTTTACAACAAAATTCTCGGAATGGATGTAAAAGTAAGCAGCGGCCCCGGAGAAAAATAGGGTCGTTTCGATTACCATATCCGGTTTTACAACTGCTCAGGTGATAAATAACTTGTTTGAGTAAATTAAAATACATCAAAATTCATTCGAAGATTCTCGCGTCTACAACCACATGCAGGACGCCGGGGGAGTATTTTTTTATCCTGCGGATCTCCAGTATTTTTATTTTTTTCCCCAGGGTTTCAGCAGCTTTTTTTATCCTTTCTTGAGGCCTGGTCTTGGCAAGTTTTTCCGGGACTGTTTCGTGATAGTGCAGAAACCCACCGCTATTCTTCAGAGCTTTAATAGCCGGTTCCAGATAGTAATGCGTAGTTCCCACATAACCCATAAGCACGCGGTCAGCTGTTCCTTCCGGAGTAAGCTTCGAGCAGTCTCCACAGATTGGGGATATGATATCTTCCACCTGGTTTAGCCTGATATTCTCCTCTAGGTAAGCAAAGGATTCAGGGTTTATTTCGATGCTTATTATTTTTCTCGGCCTGGAATGGACAGCCATGGGAATTGAAAAATAACCTATCCCTGCAAACATGTCCACGATGATCTCCCCGTTTCCTAGTCTGCTCATCCTTTTTCTTTCTTCAAGGTTGCCTTTTGAATACATCACCTTTGTTACATCCTGCTTGAAAAGACAGCCATTCTCCTTATGGACTGTTTCTGTCCCGTCGCCGAGAAGAAGTTCCCTTTTTGGCTGGCGAAACTGCCCTTCGATTCCGAAATCCCTTACAACACTTCTGCACTTCGGGTACATGGAAAGTAGAGCTTCGGCTACCATTATCTTTTTACCTTCAAGTATCTCCGGGATACTAACTATTATTATGTCTCCAAGGATCTGCCAGCCTGATGGGAGGTGTGTTTTTTCGGCTTCGCAAAGGGAATCTTTAAAGCGTTCTCTCAAAGACATTGTCTTTTTCATAAACTCGGGGCTTTCCTGCTCGATTACTGGAAAATCGCCCACTATTTTCCCAGCAGCCTCCGTAACTGGAATTTCAAGGAAACTGCCTTCTTCGGTCTGAACTTTCCTGATTTTTCTGGTAGTATCGAGGAATTTTCCAGCTGCTGCCTTTTTTCTGATTTCTTCTCCTTTCTCAGGAGGAACCCGGATTATCAAGTACATTGAGATTGAAGGATAGAGTGCATGAGATTAATGTTTTTTGTTTGAACTCTTTTATAAAAAGTTTAGTATAACTAACGAATTATTAAAATGAGACTATTTTACATACTAAAATTTTATGCTATCAAAAAAGTATATATAGTTACAGAGTACACTAGATTTACCAAACTTGTCTTCTTTTTGAGGACACCTTCATCTGGCTATCTGGAGCGAGCAATTTGGCGATGAAAACTCCTAGGACCAGTATAAACTATAGATTTCGGATCTTCATCGTTTTTTTGATACTGTATTTTTCGTAAAGTATCTCATATTAAAAGTAGCTGGCATTTGTTGGGAATCGTCCTTAAGTTACTTTTAAGTTTGATGCACGGTATTTTACTCTGTTTCGAGACATATAGCCATCAAAGCCAAAATGGATTTTAGTTAGGGATTTTTAGCTTTCAACTATATAACATGATTACCTACAAAATCGGGATTACTTTCAAGAAGGGTTGCGAAGGAGATGATTCTATATTTGTATGTGAATGTGGGAGACTGGTAAGAGATGACACATTCAAAGTATATATAAATACTTCCATAAATCCATCCACAAGAACCATAGGACATAGTAATTGCGGGCTTATTTTTAATTTCGTGGATGGAAGCTGGCCAAAAAAGTATTCTACAAAAAAAGAGTTGAAAATTTTAGCGGTGGCGTTTGCGGAAAATAATAAAATACATTCCGAGCAAATCGGAAGATTCTTACTGGAAGTGGACAGGCTTAAGTC
The DNA here is from genome assembly GCA_017883485.1 of Methanosarcina sp. Lineage (GTDB taxonomy): Archaea > Halobacteriota > Methanosarcinia > Methanosarcinales > Methanosarcinaceae > Methanosarcina. Next base: position 3,384 of record JADGNM010000180.1, on the reverse strand, counting down.
ACATGGTAAGTTTTCGGATGAACAGATTCTGGTTTATGCATACCAGAGCGTTTTTGGCTTCAGAGATCTCAGATGAGTAATCCTGAGTGGAAGTCGATTTCCTGAAAGCCTGGTTTCCTAAAAAAATAGATAGGCATTCTGAATGCTATACTTATGAAGCCATATGAGAATATCGAACACCTTCTGGACGAACTTTCCAGAATAGATTTACTGATACGAAGCTACCTTGAAAGCTTGCGAGAAGAGTTTCCTGAAACTGTTGACGAATTTAGAGGTCTATATGTCTCAGAAGCTGAAATACAACAAATCCAGAGAAATCCGGGTTTTGGATGCAGGCAAGAAATACGGCAAGATATAAGAATTGAAAGACTTAATGAAATAAAGGAAATAAGAAAAGAAATCGATGCCAAAAAGGAAGAAAGCCTGAAGAAAGGTGCTGAACTGAGGCTTCATATTCTTTCAGAGCTTTTTGATCTTGACCCTTTTGAGAGAGATATACTTTTAATCGGGCTTGCCCCGGAACTGGACCTCAGGTATGAAAAGATTTATTCATTTCTTCAAAACGACGTAACGAAAAAAAAGCCGACTGTAGACCTTGCTATTACCCTGCATTTCCCAACAATAAAAGAAAAGATTAAATCCAGGGCTTATTTTTCGCATGCAGCCTCCCTTCGAAAAAATCACCTGATACACCTATTAGAAGGAGAAACAAACGCTAATTCATCCCTTATATCTAACTTCATCAAAATCGATGAAAGAATAATCAATTTTCTACTTGGGTTTGATGAACTGGATCCGAAAATTCGGAATTTTTCATATGTAATAAAACCAAAAAAATCTTTTGATGACCTGATTCTGCCTGTAGATTTCAAAAATAAGCTAATGAGTATAGCAAGCTGGTACAAGAAAAACAAATTCCGACCGAATATTCTATTTTGCGGCCCTTCAGGAAGCGGGAAAAAAATGGCTGCCGAAGCTATCTGCAAGGAACTGGGGATAAATCTCGCTATAGTGGATTCAAAAGTCCTGATTGAAGTTAGGTCAATTGATATCGCATATCTTGTTATGAGAGAAGCGCTCCTGCAAAATTCTGCACTGTATTTTCAAGTTTTTGATGTGCTTCTCGAAGGCGAAGAACCAAAGAATTCTCGTGAGTTATTGATTCAGGCCATAAGGACCTTTCCGGGACTGATATTTTTGGCAGGAACAGTATCGATGGAGTTTGATAAAGGTTTGATAAACAACGGCTTTGTTCCATACTCCTTTCCTCTGCCTTCATACCCGGTTAGAAAACAGTTATGGGAATCCTGCCTGAAAGATTGCAAGCTGGCCGGAGAGGTGGATCTGAATGCGCTTGCGAGCAAATTCAGGTTCAGCGGCGGTCAAATAATGGATGCCACCCGCACAGCATGCAGTTTTTCAGGGTGGAAAAATACAGCCAGCCCGGTACTTTCTATTGAAAATCTCTATAAAGGCTGCAAGGTTCAGTCCAACCCAAAACTCAGTTCTCTTGCTCTGAAAGTCAATTCGCGCTATAAATGGGAAGACATTGTTCTTTCGAAAGACATATTAAAACATTTGAAGGAAGTTTCTGGTTTTATCAAGTATAAGGGAAAAGTACATTACGACTGGGGCTTTGAAAAGAAGTTATCTCTCGGAAAAGGTCTCAATGTTCTCTTTTCAGGGCCACCTGGAACCGGGAAAACGATGGCTGCAGAAATTCTTGCTAATGAGGTTAAACTGGACCTTTATAAAATTGATTTGTCGAGACTTGTCAGCAAATACATAGGGGAAACCGAGAAAAATCTGAAAAAAATATTTGATGAGGCCGAAACGAGCAACTCGATCCTCTTTTTTGACGAAGCTGATGCCCTTTTTGGTAAGAGATCAGAAGTAAAGGATTCACACGACCGTTATGCGAATATTGAGACCGCCTATTTACTTCAAAAGATGGAGGAACATGAAGGGATAGTTATTCTTGCAAGCAATTTCCGGAAAAATATGGACGATGCTTTTCTCCGCAGACTTCATTTTACAGTAGAGTTTCCACTTCCTGATGAAAAGTCTAGAGAAAAGATTTGGCGAAAAACATTTCCAGAAGAAACCCCAATTGCAAATGACGTAAATTTTGCTTTTCTTTTGAAATTCAAGTTATCTGGGGGAAATATCAAGAATGTAGTTCTTGCTGCTTCATTTTTGGCTGCAGAAGACTCTATGGCTGTAGAAATGGAACATTTAATTAAAGCAACAAAAAGAGAATACGAAAAAATTGGAAAACTTTTTACAGAAGCTGATTTTAGAGAATACTATCAGTTTTGCAAATAATTCTGGATAAATTTATTGTGTTTACTTTAGAGACGCTAAGACTTCCTTTTATAAAATAAAGGCATGGAACAAAATTATGGCAGACTACAGAGCTATAGCAGATCTTGGAGAGACTCTTATTGAGCTCTTAAGAGACAATATGCAGGACCTTATTCCCAGGAGGGGATCGATAGTGATGGCTTCTCCAGGAGAAATTGAAGCCAATGATGATGTACGGCTATCGATTTTCCTTTATCAGGTCCTCGAAAACATTCATTTAAAAAATCAGGAGATGCAGATAAAAGATCCCACAAAATTAAAATTCCCGCCTATAGCTCTGGACCTATACTACATTTTAACAGCTTATCCCTCTGGAGTACAGGATATAACCGAGAGGACCAGAGAAGAACATAGTATCCTGGGCAAAGCCATACAGATCATAAATGATAACTCTATGCTGACTGGTTCGGTTTTAAAAGGGAGCCTGGCTATGAACGGATATGACCTGCATATTACGCTAACTCCTGTAAGCCTGGATGATATGACCAAGATGTGGACAACCTTTCCGGGAAAACCCTTCAGGTCATCGATTTGCTTTCTTGTTACTCCAGTAATGATAGACTCCGGCCGCGAAATCACTGTACATAGAGTGATGTCCAAAGAGGCTGGCTATAATCCAATTGTACCAAAGTGAGCTGAAAAGTAATGACTTTTGTTACACCTTATGTCACCGATAAATCCACCATTTATAAAGGAGACTCCATAACCACTACTCTGTCTCTAGCAATTTCAATAATAGATGATTTTACTAAGAAAGAGGCTACAGGCCATTTGAAGGTGATAATAAAAGAAAGAAATATAGTTCCCATTAAGAACCTGAGCGGATATTATATTTTTACTGATCTTGCAGACATTACTTATACTGTCAGCATTGAGTCGGAATTATACTTTCCTGAAGAAAGAGTAATTGATATCTCGAAGATTAACTTGACTATGTCACATTACCAGATGAAAACATCATCATTAGACCATATTAAACCAAATACCTTGTTTGCTGCGAAATCGATGACAGCAAATGGA
>JADGNM010000007.1 GCA_017883485.1 Methanosarcina sp. | reverse complement strand
TGGTACCCCCTGGGAGTAATTATAAAGTCCTTCTTTTGAGAATTCCAGATCCTGGAATCTCCATTTCCAACGAGAATCGTAGTGCTCATATCTACCCAGTACTCGTATTCCATAACTTTCCCGAGAGTTGTTACGACCCTGTCTTCGCCTTCGCCTCTCAGAGCATTCTTTACAAGCCCTACAGGCACGGAGTCAGCCTTGTACTGGCGGATAATTTCTATCGCCCTTGAAAAATTAGACTGTCTTTTACGGCTCTTCGGGTTGTAAAGTGCAATTACAAAATCCGCTTCCGCAGCAAGGTTCAGGCGCTTTTCAATTACCTCCCAGGGAGTCAAAAGGTCACTCAGGCTGACAACTGCAAAATCCGTTACAACAGGTGCTCCCAGAATACTTGCCCCGGCCAGAATTGCAGTAACTCCGGGAAGAATTTCGATATCAACATCAAGGCCTTCATGTTCGGCTACCTCAAGTACAATGCCTGCCATGCCGTAGACATTCGTATCGCCGCCGCTGACCATGACAACGTTTGCGATTTTTGCAAGCTCCACAGCTTTTCTTGCTCTGTCCACTTCTTTACCCATGTAGCTGCGGAATACTTCCTGAGTTTCGAGGAGACTCCCTATCTGGTCCAGGTAAGTACTGTTCCCGAGGACATAATCGGCACTAAGGATAACATCCCTGGCTTTGACCGTCATCTGTTCCACAGACCCGGGTCCGATCCCTACGATGAAGAGTTTTCCTCCTGCTGCCTTATCTTGCGATTGCGATTGTAACTCTGCCATATACTTTCTTCCTGCAAATCAATTGTTTTTCTTCGGAGAGGGCAAGAGCTGCAGGTTCTGCAACTCCTTTTAATCCGAAGCGAGATGCCCTGGAAAATGAAGGAGGATTATAACTGTTAAGCACCTCGTCCGGCAAAAAGTCTACCGGAATGCCGAGCATCTCTCCTGCTTCCAGCAGCCCTGGTTCATTTTCCTTAATTTTAGCAGAAGCTAAAGCTGTAATCTCATCCAGGCCCAGGCCGCACTCATCAAGTGCATGTTTTACAGCTTCAATGACCTCTTCTTTTGTAATGCCTCTGCGAGTTCCTATTCCGATGATCATCCTTTATCGTCTGTCCCTGATTTTAAAGCAGTTACCGATCAAACGTCAGTTGTTGGCTCATTAGCCTTTCCTATGCGGCTTACCGATGCTTCTGCGGCTTACCGATGCTTCCATCCGTTACTACTGCGTCTTCTGCCGCTTTCTTACCAGCACGGATACATCCTCGTCCACAATAACGATTCCAGGTCCCTTAACCTCAAGGACCTCTATGCCCTGATCAAGGAGTGCACAGTTTACAGCTACAGTGGATCCCTTGTTGAAAATCTCGCAGCCTGATCTATCTGCAATGCCTTCAACCGAGGGCTTACCATGAACTTCCGTTGCTGTTGTTAGCACAGGGACTGCTCCCAGTTCCGAAATCTGTCGAGCAAGCTCATTTGCCCCGTGATGTCCCCCGAGAAGAGGGATTGCAAAGTTCAGGTTAGAATCAACCACAACCACGGCAGGGTCCGACCACTTGTTATCCAGAAGAGGAGCAATTTCCCTGACTACGATGCCTGTGGCAAAGACCGCAACTATTGCCCCGTAATTTTTAAAAACTCTTTCAAATATGCCTTTTTCATAGAGAAACAGGTCAGCTTTCAGATGGCTAGCTACCCTTGCTGCAACTTCCCTATTCCTTTCGAATGTAATTACAGCGGTTCCTGCGCTACTCCGTATAGGTAGGACCTCCTGTAGTTCTTAGGGTCAACAACCCCACCGATAATTATCATTGCCGAGTGCTTAATGCCTGCATCTTTTACTTTGTCTGCTATATCTTCTACCGTTCCGGTAATAATTTTCTCATCTTCCCAGGAGGCGTGGAAAACCACTGCAACGGGTGTGTCTTTCGGGCAGCGGACCTTCTCCATGATCTCCCTGATCTTCTGAGTGCCCAGGAAAATTGCCATGGTTGTGTTATAAGCAGAAAGTTCGGGGATAAGGTCTTTTTCCAGAGTCTTTCCGGCAGGGCGCGTAATGATGAGAGTATCGGAAATGCCGTTAAGAGTAAGTTGAGTACCAAGAGCGGCTGCGCTTGCAAAAACCGATGAGACGCCCGGAACTCTTTCAACTTCTATGTCGTATTTTCTAAGCTCTTCCATCTGCTCCACGACGGACCCGTAAAGGGAGGGGTCACCGCTGTGGAGCCGGACAACAAATTTTCCTGCATCTACTGCATCCGCAATTATTTTAGTGGTCTCTTCTAGAGTTAAACCGTAGCTATCTACTGTTTCTCCCTGTGTATATTTAAGAACCTCGGGATTTACCAGTGAGCCAGCATACACCACAAAGTCAGCTTTTACAAGCATCTCACGCCCGAGCACAGTAATGAGTTTTGGGTTTCCTGGACCCGCCCCTACAAAATAGACTTTTCGTTCCATCTGACCAATCCTTGCTTTTCTCTACTTATTCCAGGGTATTGTTCTGATTTCGCAGATTCTTGTTCAGGCAATTCTATCCGGGTAGCGATCTATCCGGATAACTTTATTTCTTTCCATAAATGATGCTGAAATAGTTCCCTTTTTCCGGAATCTCTTCTTTCTTGCGGATTATGAGTTCGTTGTCGGAGAAGAGTCTTTCCGCAAAGATAAATTCGTTGTATCCTTCAGCTTGGAGCTGTTTGACTATGGTTTTCGGGTGAGTGGCTTTAAGGTGAATTTTGTATCCGATCTCAGAACCGTCACTAACCTCAAAAGAGCTCTCAACCGCAACATCTGTCCTGGCAGCAAAGGAAGTGATAGAGCTTATTCCGGGCACTGTTGCAATCTCGACATCTGAATAGTGCTTGCGCATAACTTTCTTGAGGTGAGAAAACGTTGAGAAGAAGTTAGGATCCCCTATGAGCCCAAAAACAACAGTTCCTTTTCTCGCCTCCTCTGCTATTCTATCAGCATTTTCTTTCCAGAGAGCGTTGAGGACTTCGATGTCTCTTATCATCGGAAACTCAAGGATTTCCGCATCCGCATAGGGAGCTACAAGGTCTTTTGCCAGGCGGCCTGGCACATATACCTTATCGCTGTTTTTCAAAATATCCACTGCTTTCAAGGTCAAAAGTTCAGGGTCTCCGGGACCAAGTCCTACTCCTATTAACATGCTATCGCTCCGTAGATTTGCAAAAGTAAATTTAAAGCATAACTCCGATTAAGATATAAACGAATCTATGTTCCTCCGACAATAATGTATACCGGGTTTTCGGGTTTGAACATAGTTTCCCCGGCAATCGGTACACCTCTTGATACCGATACATAGACTACTTCAACAAAAATTCCAAGTTTTTTCATTGCTTCAATTGTCCTGACAACTGTCTCTATACGGACCGCATTCACCACAATACTTCGCGTTTTTTTCTCAGCAAGTATCTCAAGCACCGAGTCGATATTTTTTGTCCCGCCGACAAAAGCACAGTCAATAGTATTAATAAAATCTCCGGAACCCAGGATCTCCGAAGCTTCCCCAGCTAAAAGCGTGGCATTTGCGATATTGAGATTCTTGAAATTCGTTTCTGTAGCTCTCAGGGCTTCCCTGCGGGCATCTATTGCATAGATAGTCAGATTTCTGGCAATCCTAGCTGCCTCAATAGATACCGATCCCGTCCCGCAGCCTATGTCTGCGAACCGGTCTCCGTCCCGCAGCCCGAGTTTGGAGAGGGATACCGCAATTATTTCGGGTTTTGTCGGACCGCCGCTAACGCTTACTATTTCGGACATATTCTACCTCGGGATAAAGTAAAGCAAATAAATTAAATATATGCCGATCTAATTATCGGTTTCATTAAATCAATCAAAAGGGCAAATTTTCAGGTCAACCCGAATATAAATATAACTTGTTATAGATATACCTTATTATCAGCAAGAGGGGCATGATAGGAAAGTAAAGTTTAATGAGGTTGCTGGAAAAGAGGGGAAAAACTTTGGAGGGAAAATTTTTACTGACCCTGAATCGACCTTTATCTCTCTATAGAAGAAAGAAATTTTAACTATAACAGCATATCATAGCTTATCAGAGGAATGTGAAGTTAACTGTCATTTTGGAGAAAAGCAATAAATGTTCCCCCAAAAAAGTGTTTTTTAAACCGGAAGCTGAAGTTCTTCGATTATACATATTTGACTCTCCAATTTAATTAGTAAAAATATATTTTTCACAGGAAATCTCTACGTAAAAGCCCGCTCTCTCAACGCGAGGCCTGCAGCCTGAAAAAAGGAGGAAAAGCAATGAAAATTTATGAATCTTATGAGGATCTGCCCAAACTGAAGCTGCCTTATGGAAATGAAGTATTCATAAGTGACAGTACTATCAGGGACGGCTCCCAGATGCCGGGGATAGTCTTGAGCAGGGAGCACAAGCTTCAAATTTATGAGTACCTGCATGAGATAGGGATTGAAAAACTCGAGGCTTTTGTATTCAATAAAAGAGACAGAGACGCTGTAGAGTTGATGTTAGACATAGGGTATGAATGCCCTGAGATCACAGGCTGGGCAAGGGCTTCAAGGGCAGATATAGATAAGATTCTGGAGGTCGACGGGCTTAAAGAGACAGGTATCCTGATGTCTGTATCAGATACACATATTTTTTCTAAGATGAGGCTTTCAGGTAGGGAAGAAGCGGAAGAGAAGTACCTGGATGCCCTTCAGTATGCTGTGGATCATGGACTCCGCACCCGGGCACATCTGGAAGATATGACAAGAGCAGACAATTACGGCTTTGTCTTCCCATTGGTTGAGAAGCTTATAGAAATCGATCCTGACTGCATTATCAGAGCCTGCGATACCGTCGGATATGGAATGCCCTTTATGGATATTGATGAACCATATGGGATCCCGAAAATCATCCAGCACCTCAAAAAGAAGATAGGGGTTAAAAACATAGAAACTCATATCCATGATGATTACGGATTCGGCTCGGCAAGCTCGATTGCAGGCTTCTGGCACGGGGCCAACTGGACGAGTGTAACTTTCCTGGGAATAGGGGAGCGTGCAGGAAATAGTGAGATGGAAAAAATTCTGCTTTTCCTGGTAGACAGGGTGGAAGGCTTCGATAAATATAACCTTAAGTCTGTTACCCGCTTTGCAGAATTCATGGAAAAAGCGCTCGGACTTCGGGTTCCAAGAAATAAGGCCGTGGTTGGGAAAAATATTTTCGCCCACGAATCGGGAATTCATGCTGCAGGTGTTCTAAAAGATCCCTTCAATTACGAACCCTATTCACCGGAACTGGTGGGTGGAAAGAGGTTCCTGCTTATAGGAGACTCCTCAGGTCTCGAAGTCATACGCTATAAAGTCCAGGAAACCTTAAACGATCTCCTTGATGTTGAAGCTATAGTTGAAAAAGACGATACCAGACTCCTGAAAATCCAGAGAGAAATCCAGAAGCTTTACGATAACGAAGAAAGAGTTTCCTGCATTTCGGATGAAGAGCTTCTCGCATATGTAGAAAAGTACTTCCTGTATCAACCTATTTGCAACCCGGCATATGCAGGTAGAGGAAAACTGAAGCATAGAGGAAAAATAGCTGAGTCTGAAGAAGAAAAAGCGACGAGATTAACGAGTGACGAAAGTAAGGAGATGGGGAGTGTAGATTAGAAAATTTAAAGCTTCGATATATTCCTTACCTTCATATATTTCCTTATCTTCTTAGTTTATTTTCATTTGAGAATCTCTGCCGTATATTTTGCAATCTCGCCAGCCATCTGACTGAGTTTCGCACTGCCTCCGAGGTCATAAGTCACATATTTACCTTCGGAAATAACACGCTCCGCAGCCTTAAATATGGCTTTCGACTTCTCTGTCTCGCCCAGATAATCAAGCATCCAGGCTCCTGCGAGTACGGTTGCCACCGGGTTTACTTTATCCAGGCCCGCATACTTCGGAGCTGAGCCGTGAGCCGGTTCAAACATTGCGAATGAATCACCGATATTTGCAGAGTAGATAAGCCCGATACTGCCTACCAGGGCTGAGCATTCTTCGCTGATTATATCCATAAAGAGGTTTGTGGAAAGGAGAACTTTTTTGTTGAAGATCTGGGGGTTCTTAATCAGCTGCTGGGCGATGTTATCTATGTGATAGGGCCATATCTCGATTCCAGGATAACTCTGCCCTACTTTTTCTACCTCTTCTAAGAAAGAGCCGCATGTCAGTTTCAGGATATTGCTTTTATGAATGGGCACAACAGTGTCGTAGCCTCTTCTCTTTGCTTCCTCGAAGGCATAGCTGGCAATCTTTCGGGATGCAGTGCGCGTAATCTTCCGGATTGCGATCGAAACATCGTCCGTGAGCTGGATTTCTTCTCCGATATAGAGCCCTTCTGTGCCTTCACGTACACAGACCATTTCCACTTCCCCCAGGGGTGCACTTGAATTGGGAAAAGTTTTGATTGGTCTGACATTTGCATAGAGATCGTATTTTCTCCTGATGGACACAGCTACACTTCTAGGGGAACCTATGCCCCCGGGAGTAGTTGTTGGGCCTTTAAAACAGGCATCTGAGCTGTTAAGGATTTCCCAGGTCTCATCGGGGATCAGGGAATTGCCTCCATGATGCTCCCACCAGGTGGCTCCTGCCTCACACATCACAAATTCTATATCCGTGCCAGCGGCTTCTGTAACTTTAAGCATAGCATCTACAAGTTCTGGGCCTACCCCATCACCTTTAATTACTGCTGCGGTTTTAGTCATATTATCACCGGTCTCAAGGTTCGTGTTCAAAAGAACCGTAGCGGATTGAAAAGCTAAAAAGGGGACTTTTCGAAAAATATGGTAAGACTTATTGAGTCTTCCCGGTACTCAACGTAAGGCTATATATTTCAAGTTTTGGGTATTATGTTAGTTAATGTTAGTGCTGGTTAATAATATACTGAAAGGTGTCCCACAGGAAGTGAGATTTCAGGTATTAACTCCTGACAATTTCTAGAAAAATAAGATCAGTATCTCTGTCGCGAGAACGTTTAATCCGGAATTCCTGAAAAGCCGGATCCAAATCTAAACCAAATTGAGATGCCTCAAAAGTTTTCGAGGAATAGAAATGCCTGCACAAATTCCGATTACCGACAACCATATGCATATCGACCCCAGAGCCAGAGGACTGGAAGCAGTAAAGGAATTTAAGAATGCCGGAGGGACACACATAATTCTGGTAAGTAAACCCAGCTGGTCTCTTGGGGCAACTGTCAAAAAACCTGAGGATTACTTCAGCATCTTTAATGAAACAGTCGATATCGCTTCGAAAATAAAAGAGATAGGGGTTGGAGCTTTTCCAGTGCTCGGAGTCCATCCGGCGGAGATCTCAAAGCTTACCGAGTACATGGAACTGCAAGAAGCTACGGAAATCATGAAGAGAGGCCTCGAAATTGCTTCCGGGTATGTGGAAAAAGGCCTTGCTGTAGGGATTAAGTCCGGACGCCCTCATTATCCTGTGGGTCCGGAAATATGGGCGGCGTCGAATGAGATTATGGAATACGCTTTTTCCCTGGGAAAAGAACAGGACTGCGCGGTTCAGCTTCATACGGAAAGTGTTGGGGAACCTGAACTTCAGGACATAGCCGAAAGGGCAAGACGAGCAGGGATCAAAATGCACAGGGTAGTCAAGCATTACTCTCCTCCCCTTGTAAAAGTCTGTGAGGAATTTGGTATCTTTCCAGGGGTTATCTGCGTTAAAGGGGCAATTGAACAGGCGCTTGAAGAAGGGACACGTTTCATGATGGAAACGGATTACATCGACGATCCAGACAGGCCAGGCGCAGTACTGGGTCCGAAAACAATTCCTAAAAGAACTATAAAGCTGATGGAGACATATAGCGAAGAGCCTTTCTGGACCATCCATAAGGATAATCCCGAAAAGGTATATGATATCGAAATCGAGCTTGAAGGTAGAAGGAAGGTCTAAAGGCTTGGTAAAGGAAAATTAAGTAAATGCAGGTAGAGTAAAATAAGAGGGAGAAGAAAGAAAGGAAAAACTTTTCAGATCTGTCCCTCTCTTCTTCCCGGATGGGTAAACCTGCCGGAAATTAAATCCGCTGTCGAATAAAGTCTGCAGTTAAAGTTTATTTTCGTTTAAGTTTATTTTCGCTGGAATTTACTTCCTCTTAATTTTCACAATGTCTCCCAGGGTTGTATCTTTCTTTAAATGTGAGGCTTCATGCCCTGAGGTATCCACACGCTCCGTAAGTTTAATATTGAGGGCGTGTTCCAATTTCTTTCGAACGGAATCCTCAGGCACGATTTCGCTGCGTTCTATCTTTTTGATCAGAGTTGCTTTTTCTTTGATATTCTCAGCCAGATCTTCCTGAGACCAGCCTTTGGCTTCCCTGGCATCCCTGATAATCTGAACATAGTTTTCCAGGAGTTCATCTTTCAGAATGTCAAAAAAATCCTTTTTCGGCCTCTTTTCAGCTTGTGTCACCATACGAACCACCGGAGAGACTTTCCTTGATACGGGAGTCCGCTTATCAACAGGTTTACCATACGGGGCACACTTCTGGCAGACCTGGAGTTCACTGCTATCGATTGTAATGCATACCGGCTTTCCGCGAATTTCTGCACCACATATTTCGCACTGCATAATAATCACTTCGAAAACGCTATATACGGTATGAACTTAAATATTATTCGGAGCTCCATGACGGAAAGTACTAAAAGTAAGGATGAAAGCATGCGCAGTCACCTTGTTAAGTCCGGATCTGTGTATGACGGCATCGAGCCTGGAGAGCTGGGGGAAGTAACTGAAAGCGTCCAGGACCGAATGAGGCAACTTGAAAGCCGCAACAGTTTCCTGGAAGAGCAATGCAGCCAGATAGAGTCCGAAAAGCGCTATTTGGAAAACCAAAAGATCAAGTATGAAAGAGAGATACGAAAGCTGCAATCCGAACTTGATCGGATGAAGACCTCTCCGCTTATTATCGGTACGGTCATTGATGTGATTAAGAATGATAGGATAATTGTCCGGAGCAGCAATGGGCCTCAGTTTCTGGTTAATGTCTCACAATACATAGATGAGAAAAAACTGCTTCCAGGGGCAAAGGTTGCCTTAAACCAGCATACACTTGCCATTGCCGAGGTCATTCCTTCGACGGAAGAGCCTTTTGTCGCTGCAATGGAAGTTCTTGAAAGCGTAGAAGTGGATTACGACCAGATCGGCGGTCTCGATGAGCAAATCCTGGAACTTCAGGAAGCAGTTGAACTTCCTCTTATTGATCCGGAACGATTTGCACGCATAGGGATCGAACCTCCCAAGGGAGTTCTTCTTTATGGGCTTCCCGGAACAGGCAAAACCCTGCTTGCAAAAGCCGTGGCTCACAGGACCAATGCGACATTCATAAGGGTTGTAGGTTCTGAGCTTGTACAAAAGTACATTGGGGACGGTTCTAAACTTGTAAGGGAAATATTCGAGATGGCCCGAAAAAAAGCCCCGAGTATTATCTTCATCGATGAACTGGATTCGATTGCTGCGAGACGTTTGAATGAAACTACTGGTGCAGACCGCGAGGTTCAGAGAACACTGATGCAGCTTCTTGCAGAGATGGATGGTTTTGACAAAAGGAAAAATATCCGGATAATTGCAGCAACAAACCGTCCGGATATCCTTGACCCGGCAATTCTCAGGCCAGGCCGTTTTGATAGGCTTGTCCATGTTCCTATGCCAGGCGTAGAAGCCAGACGAATGATTCTGGAGATTCACTGCGAAAAAATGACCCTTGCAGGAGATATTGACTTTAAGAGGCTTGCAAAAACCACAGAGGGGATGAGCGGGGCAGACCTTAAGGCAATTGCCACCGAAGCGGGCATGTTCGCAGTCAGGAAAGACAAAGAATTTGTTGAGATGGAAGATTTCCTTGAAGCAGTAGGCAAGGTGTCCGTAGCCGCGGATACGCAGAAAATGATGCCTAGTAGCCTTCCTGAAACTACCATGTTCGTGTAAAGATCTGATAAACGTAAGAAGCCCCTCAGAGGGCTTCTTTTTGATTAATATTTATGATTTTTGTGGTAGGATTAGGTTAAAAATGTAATTTACTAAGGATCGATAAACTATTTTTGCAATTCGTACATAAAGAGCATCCGTGAGTTTAGATTTTCATATTAAACGCGAGATCCGAATTCTGGGTATAGACGATTCGGCAATTCTCAATGAAAAAGTTATGATAGTTGGGACTGTTTTTAGGGGCGGGGACTGGATGGACGGAGTCCTTCGTTCGGATATCACAAAGGATGGGCTTGACGCTACCGATGTAATCTGCAGGATGATTACAAGGAGCAAACATTATGGCCAGATAAGAGTAGTTATGCTCGACGGGATCACTTATGCAGGTTTCAATGTCGTTGATATACAGAAGCTCTACAGGCAAACCGGAATTCCTGTAATTGTGGTCATGAGATCAAAGCCGGATTTTGAGAAAATCAAATCTGCCCTTAAATATTTCCAGGATGGGGAAGAACGCTGGGCAATAATAGAGCTGGCTGGAAGAATAAACAAGATAGCCAGTAGGAATGAAAAAAGTTCTATATATGTTCAGAATGCGGGCATAAGCTTGGAAAGTGTGAATAAGATAATCCGACTTACTTCAATAAGAAGCAATATTCCTGAACCTTTAAGGGTTGCTCATTTAATAGCAACAGGCATTATTTTGGGCGAATCCAGAGGAAAAGCATAGCTGTATATATTAGTTCTTAAGGACAGCACAGAGAAATCGGGAGAATACAGAGAAATAAACTTAGAATAAAAGGAAAAGTAAAAATACAGGAACGGCTTCAAAAATATAAAAAATAAAAAAATAAACATTTTAAGTAATAAAATTAAAAAAGATAGGGGCCAAAGGAAAAAAGCAGATCACAGGACAATAAGGATCAAAAACCTGAGGCTAAACAGGAAAATGGGGAACGTTAATTATATAATTACACAAAGATTATATATATTTAAAAATTGGAAAAGGAACATTATTAAATTGGAAACTGTATATGTGATGGTTAAAACACTTACGTTCCCTCTCAAAATAGATTTGTTCTTTAATACTATCCGTTAAACATTACCCCTTAAAATGGAGGAAAACAGTAGCATGAGATCCATTGTGGAAGAAGCCCTTGCTCGATCTGCCCTGGAAGGACGCGCCAGGCGGGGAGATTATTTAGACTCAGATTACTCTAATTCCGACTCAGACACGGATGCAGAACTTGAGGAAATCCTTAGAAGCCTTAAAACGACCATTAAAGTCGTAGGTTGCGGAGGCGGAGGCTCAAACAGCATCCAGCGTATGATGGGCGAAGGTATTCAGGGAGCAGACCTTGTTGCGTTAAATACTGATGCCCAGCACCTTCTTCATATCCGTTCCGGCAAAAAGATTCTTATCGGGAGAAAGAAAACCCGTGGGCTTGGAGCCGGCAGCCTCCCCCAGATAGGAGAAGATGCTGCAATCGAAAGCATCGATGAGATTAACAAGGTTGTGGAAGGTGCTGATATGGTTTTCATCACTGCAGGTCTTGGCGGAGGAACCGGGACAGGATCGGCACCGATAGTTGCTGAAGCTGCAAGGGATGCAGGAGCCCTTACGATCGCAGTAGTAACTCTTCCGTTCAGTGTGGAAGGACATGTTCGAAGAACCAATGCAGAAGCCGGCCTGGAACGCCTCAGGGATGTTGCAGACACGGTGATAGTGGTCCCGAATGACAAATTAATAGAAGTAGTTCCAAGACTCCCGCTTCAGGCAGCTTTTAAAGTCTCAGATGAAGTCCTTATGAGAGCCGTAAAGGGCATAACCGAATTGATTACAAAACCCGGGCTTGTAAACCTTGATTTCGCGGATATCAGAACTGTTATGCAAAATGGGGGTGTTGCAATGATCGGGCTCGGTGAATCGGACGGCGAGAATAAAGCTGTCGAATCCGTACAAAAAGCTATGCGCAGCCCCCTCCTTGATGTAGATATATCAGGTGCGACCTCTGCCCTTGTTAACGTGGTCGGGGGTCCCGATATGACAATTTCGGAAGCTGAGAGTGTTGTTCAGGAAGTTTACAGCCGAATAGACAGCAGCGCCCGCCTGATCTGGGGTGCCCAGATTGATCCTGAACTCGAACAGACAGTCCGTACTATGATCGTGGTCACAGGAGTTACGTCCGCTCAGATTTACGGCCAAGGAAGTAACAAGAGTATTACATTTAAATATGGAATTGATTTTGTAGAATAATTAACCAAGACAGATGGGCAGCGTCGCAATTCGCGGGAAAATTGCCCTACTGTCACTGCAAACTTAAAATATTCGATTGGAGAAAAAAATACTGTTTTCCTCTATTTAATGTAAAAAATAAGGAATAGAATTATAGATCTAATCGAAAACTATTTTTATGCCAAATGCCGTATGAAGCCGACGCGACTTAGTGTCAAAAATGAAGAATCTTGACTGATGCGATTCTGAGTTCGAAGAAAGCGTAATCCTATCTCAAAATTTTCTGATGTATCGGAATCTTTACCAGTGATATCTTCATATAATAGTAATTAATAATATAACCCGCTCGGTCCTTCCTGAAAGATAATTCCATATCTTTTGAGTAAAAAAGAAAACTTGGAAAACCATATAGGAAAAACCGAAAGCGAAAATCTCAAGATAGGATAAAATAAGTACCGAAAACCTGGATGTGATTTGATTGGTAGAATCCCCGTTTGAGTCTAAAATAACTGCAGAAAGTATTGGTCAGGTAATTAGGGCACACCTGAGAGTCCTGAAACTTACAAAAAAACCGTCCAGGGAAGAGTTCTTGACCATCGCTAAGGTTGCAGGTCTAGGTATTCTGGCTGTGGGAGCAATAGGGTTCATTATATATGTATTGTTATCAGTGTTGCCCCAGGCTTTCCTGCGGACTTAATGCTTTTTACCAGATGGGGTTTATTATATATTTATTTAACATATTACCCCAGTGGGTGGCCAAATGAGTGAGGATTCCCTGATATTTGTAATCAAAACCACAGCAAACCAGGAAAGATCGGTTGCAACAACTCTTGCAAGAATTGCCAAAAAGGAAAAACTGGATATAAGGGCAATTCTGGCTCCTGATGAGCTAAAAGGATATGTCCTTGTTGAGGCTCCTAGACCTGGAATTGTGGAACTGGCGATTCAAACTATTCCCCATGCGCGGGCCCTTGTGAAGGGAAGCTCTTCAGTTTCTGAGATTGAGCACTTCCTTAAGCCAAAACCAATAGTGACCGGCATCAAGGAAGGAGCTATAATTGAGGTCACTTCAGGACCCTTCAAAGGGGAGAAAGCCCGGGTTAAAAGAGTTGATGAGAGCCATGAGGAAATTACTGTGGAACTCTTCGATGCTGTGGTCCCTATTCCCATCACAATTCGCGGCGATATTGTCAGGGTACTCAAAAAAGAAAACGAATAAAGCCATATATTGCTTGGGGAAATACCGAAAAATTCCAGCTTATAAGTAAATAAATCACCAGTACCCGGTGGATTGAAAGAGATCTGCAAACTTTATATTTATTAAAATCGGTGAGACTCAGATGACAAGTATTGTAGAAGCACTTGTCTCGGGAGGAAAAGCTAGTCCCGGACCACCTTTAGGTCCGGCGCTTGGTCCGCTCGGGATAAACATAAAAGAAGTGGTAGAAAAGATCAATGAAAAAACCAGGGACTATAATGGAATGCAGGTCCCTGTGAAAATAATCGTTGACGATAAGAAAAATGTGGAGATCGAAGTAGGCACCCCACCGACGGCATCCCTGATTATGAAAGAGTTAGGGATTCCGAAAGGATCAGGAAATGCGGGAAGCGAAGTTGTTGGAAACCTCAATATCCAGCAGGTAATAAAAATTGCCCGTATGAAAAAGGAAGATGTGCTCTCCTATGATCTCAGATCAACAATGAAAGAGGTAATGGGTACCTGTGTCCCTATGGGTGTGAACGTAGAGGGAGTAAAGGCCAAGGACAGCCAGAAGGCACTTGACGAAGGTAAGTTCGATGATGTGATTGCCGGCGAGAAGTGGTGAGCCTTCCTATCCTTTCCTGTTAAACCCAAATTTAATTTCGCACCAATAGTTTTAAATCGGATACCGCCATTAGCTCAGGAACCTTAAATACCGTTTTACTGGATAATCAAAAAGAGTTATCAGCGGCTTACTGTTAAGATTAACAAATCCGATTAACGGGAAGCCCTAAGACCAACCGTAGTAAGCCGAAAAGGCTGCTTGGACAAGTGAAATCCAACACTACGGGGAGGAACAAGATGGTAGAAAAAACTGTATTGGAAGCTGTCAAGAAAGTACTTGAGGAATCTCCGCAGCGCAAGTTCTCTGAAAGCGTAGATCTGGCGATTAACTTAAAAAATCTTGACATGAACCAACCGAAGAACAGAGTCGATGAAGAAGTAATTCTTCCGCGTGGGCTCGGAAAAGAACTGAAGATCGGCGTTTTTGCAAAAGGTGATGTAGGCCTGAAGGCAAAAGCTGCCGGTGCTGCATATGTTATTTCTGATGTTGAGCTCGATGAACTGGCTGCTGACAAGAATAAAGCCAGGACTCTTGCAAACGAAATTGACCTTTTTATAGCAGAAACCCAGTTCATGCCGATAATCGGTAAGAACCTTGGTATTGTTCTCGGACCCAGAGGGAAAATGCCTATTCCGCTCTTACCTAACAGGGATATAGGCGAACTGATCCAGAGCAAGCAGAGTGCGATCAGGCTCAGGTCAAAAGACAAGCTTACTTTCCATGTGCCTGTCGGCAGAAGAGAAATGAATCCCGACTATCTTGCCGAAAACATTGAGACTGTTGTAGCTAGGCTGGAACGTGTCCTGGATAAAGGCAAGCATAACCTTAAGTCAGTCTATGTCACGACAACAATGGGAAAATCAGAGAGGGTGATGTAAATGGCAGCAGAAGTGCATCACGCCGAGCATATCCCGCAGTGGAAACAGGATGAGATCGATAACATTAAAAAACTCATCCAGTCTCACAAGGTCTTCGGTATGGTAGGGATTGAGGGGATTATCGCAACCAAGATCCAGAAAATTCGCCGGGACCTTAAAGATGTTGCGGTGATTAAAGTCTCCAGGAACACCCTCATAGAGCGGGCTTTAAACCAGCTTGGAGAAAACGTTCCCGGGATGAACAAATACCTTGACAAACAGACTGCTCTTATATTTACTAATGAAAGTCCCTTCAAGCTTTATAAAGTGCTTGAACAGACAAAGACCCCATCTGCTATCAAAGGAGGCGCAATAGCTCCTGTTGATATTATTGTTCAGAAAGGACCTACCAGTTTCCCACCCGGCCCCATTCTCGGTGACCTCCAGAGCGCAGGGATTCCTGCCTCAATCGAAGCCGGGAAAGTCGCGATCAAGGAAACGAAAGTTGTCTGTCAAGCAGGTCAGGCAGTCCCGCAGAAACTCGCAACCATGCTCTCCAAGCTGGAAGTATATCCTCTTATTATTGGGATGGATATGAGAGCTGCCTACGATAAAGGGACAATTTACGAGCCTGAACTCCTTGCGATTGATGAAAGTCAGTACGTCTCTGACATCATCAGAGCAGCTCAGAACGCTTTCAATCTAGCTGTCAACACTGCATACCCGACAAGTGCAACAATGGGCACTCTGCTGGCAAAAGCCTTTGCGGAAGCAAAGAACCTCGGTGTCAATGCAGTTGTGTTTGATACGGGAGTGATGGATTCCCTGCTGGCAAAAGCCTATGTCCAGATGACATCCGTTGCATCCAAAGCCGCAGACAAAGATGCAAATGCAGTAGATGATGAACTGAGGGAAGTTCTCGGGGCCGCAGCAAGCGCAGCCGCAGCCTCAACACCTACAACAACCGAGAAAAAGGAAGAAGTGAAGGAAGAAGAACCGGAAGAGGAAGAAGAAGACCATGCCGAAGAAGACGGAATGGCTGGTCTAGGTGCCCTTTTCGGATAAACAATTTACGATATTGAAGGTTTAGGTGATTATAATGGAATATATATATGCAGCTCTCTTATTGCACAATGCTGGTAAACCAATTACTGAAGATGCAATCACTGCCGTTCTCAAGGCAGCAGGTACAGAAGTTAATGAATCCAGGGTAAAAGCCCTTGTTGCAGCCCTTGAAGGCGTAAATATCGAAGAAGCGATCTCAAAGGCCGCATTTGCAGGCCCTGCAGTAGCCGCAGCCCCTGCAGCAGCCACAGGCCCTGCAGCCGAAGCGCCAGCGCCTGCTGAAGAAGAGGAAGAGGAAGAAGACACCTCAGAAGAAGACGGAATGGCCGGTCTCGGCGCCCTCTTCGGGTAAATACGCAATCAGGAATATAATCTACAGCTCGCCTCTCAGGGCGAGCATCCTTTTTTTACAACATGACCGAGTAGCGGTTTAAAAACGTTGAACTGTTTGTTCTACTTTAAAAAAGTGCGCCTTCTATTGATATTTATTTTCCTGGAATTTCTCTTACATTAGGTAACTTTTTCTATAAAATCAACTATATAATAATATTTTTGAGTATTTTTTGTTCCCAAATGGGAGGTCAGCAATCTACAGTTGCTAACCCCAAAAATTATTGTATCCTCAGGAATATGCGCGGTTTAACTGGAAAATCAACAGTATTGAACCTTTAATTTTCCTTAACCCAGGTCGTCTAAATTTGCCATGTCTAGATAAACTCACGGGTGCTTGGTTTTGATCTTAAGTGCATAAGTCCTGAGAATATATAGAAAATATAACTCATGGTTAATAAAATATGTTATTCAGGAACTATAATAACTATAGACCAGTAATTACCTTAGGAATTGCCTGAATAGGTATATCAAATCAGCAATTAACTAAATTCTTATTTACAAGGAATTCTCAATCCTTCTCGGCAAATAATTTTGATTTATCTAGCTTGCCATCATTTCTGGTCCTTTCTAAGGAGCCGGTCATTCAACGAACTGCATGTGATCCGAATTTCATAAGTCAGCAAACCAGGTAGAATCGAAGATTTGTGGTAACTATTCAGATAACCTTTCAAAGGCTACAATTTTTCCTCGTTTCGAGGAAAAATTGCATATAAAATGAATACTATTTTGTTTCGTTATTATGCTT
>JADGNM010000179.1 GCA_017883485.1 Methanosarcina sp. | reverse complement strand
CTCCATTTGCTGTCATCGATTTCGCAGCAAACAAGGTATTTGGTTTAATATGGTCTAATGATGATGTTTTCATCTGGTAATGTGACATAGTCAAGATAAGTAATCCCTTTATAAGTAATCCCTTTATAAGTAATCCCTTTATAAGTAATCCCTTTATAAGTAATCCCTATTAAAATTATTGTTTTCAAAAACCAACATTTTTTGATAGTATTTTTTGAAATCTCAAATAATGATGAGTCTGCATAGAGCTTCACAGCAGGTACCGTCTGGAGCTTAAAACAGTCCTGAGAATATCTTCACCGCTTGTTTTTTCGACCTTGATATCCGACGGCTTTTCAATTATCTCAAGATTAAGAGGAAGACGCCTCTGGATCTCTTTTATGAGCTGAGGATCTCCACTCATAATAATGAAGTCAATCTGGGAATTTTCTTCGAGAACTTTGTCCAGGGCTTCAAAGACTTTGCCCGTATGGTGAGCGATATCTTCTTCCCTGAGGCGTTCAAAACGGCGCTGACTAAAGCCTCCCTTGCTGTGCTTTTCCTTTACACTGCTCCGAATAAGCTCTCCGGTATCGAAAATCCGAGCATCGGGAGCAAAACCTATGAAAGACTCGCCGGCATGCAAGATAAGGACCAGCATGCGGTAGTCCTTGCTCAAACTCTCTTTAAGGAAAGAAGTTTCAAAATTGTCTCCAAGTTGCCAGGACGGAGATATAATCGGGATAGGAGGAACTATAGCTTCGCAGACCGTTCTGTGAAGGTCATAGAAAAGTGCCAGGCCGGTTTCCCGGTCAAGTCTTTCAAGGAGAGTGATGGTCTTTTCCCCTATCAAATCAAGGATCTTTTCACTCAGCACGCCTGAGAAATAAGTTCCGTAAGGGAGATAAACAGTGAGCAGGTCCTCTGCAGGAGAATGAAATGAACTGAGTTTGGAAAGGTAAGCCTGGACAGCAGACGGACTCAGGGTCTCAATCCCGCGGAACTCCAGCTTTTCCGGGGACTCATCCCTGGTTTTCTCAAGCTCGTGGGAGAGAGTCTGGGTTCGGACAAGCTCCTGGTTTAAACGGGCCTCAGCTTCCTGTCTATCGGCAACTGCCTGCCTTGCAAGAGCCTCTTTCTTTTCAAGTTGAGTTTTTGTACTTTGCAGGTCGGATTCCAGTTTAACTATCCTGGAGTTGAGCCGGTCAATTTCAAGCTCGAACTGTCCTTTTCCTGAAATTTTTCCGATGATTGTTCCAAGGCCCCTTTTTGTGTTATCAGCAGCCTCTCTTTTTGCCTTTTCTTTAGAGGTCATCTTCCTTCCTCTCCTGTTCTTGATTGCTTCCGGATTTAATTAGATTACAGATTATATTTTAGACATCAATGGGATTTCTAGAAAGATTAAACTCTCTATCATTTTTATCTCTTCTATTTAAAATTAATTTTCTTCTCTCTTGTTTTGGATCGACTTTAAATTTTCTTCCCGCCATTTTAGATTAACTTTCAACTATTATCTCTCCTATTTTTGATCATTTTCATCTCTTCTACTTCGATCATATTAGCTAGCTACTGATTATGAAAAAAGGGTCAAACTCCTTATTTGTTCACATTTGAGAGATTCTCTTTTGTTTGCGGTTCTAAGTAACTGGTTCCTGCGGTTTCATTTCGAAAGTTTTAAGAATATCGTATTTAATGTCAATTTGTTTTTCAGGACTTATTCCTTAAAAGGAAAAACTTCCATACTTACCTAACTCTTATAGACCCGGTGCATAAATGAAGATTCCATCAAAAGATTTTAAAGATCAGACGGACCAAACGAATCAGACGGCTCAAAACCAGGAGAACTCCGGTCAAAGGGAGCCAGATAGAGTAAACACAATGGATGACGAAGACAGGCAAAGGGCTGCTGGGCTCAGAGCTGAAAAATTTCATCCTGCGCTCTGGATCGAAGGACAGAGAAGTTCTTCCCTTGCCGGGAAAACTGTAGTTCTTGGCGTTACTGGGAGTATTGCAGCAGTCAGGGTAGTCGAACTTGCAAGAGAACTGATCAGAAACGGCGCTGAAGTTCATGCCGTTATGACTGATGCTGCCAGGCACATCCTGCATCCCGATGCCCTTCATTATGCTACCGGAAACCCTGTTATTACGGAACTTGGTGGCAGGGTTGAGCATGTGGAGTTCTGCGGGCTTCAGGGCAGGGCTGACCTCCTTTTAATAGCTCCTGCAACGGCAAATACCATCGGAAAAATAGCATACGGGATAGACGATACTGCTGTTACGTCTTTTGCAACAACGGCTCTTGGCTCCGGAATGCCTTTAATGATTGTCCCTGCAATGCACGAGTCAATGTACAGGCACCCGGCTGTGATTGAGAATATAACTAAATTGAAAAGTTGGGGAATCTTTATAGTTGGTCCGAGACTGGAAGAAGGAATTGCAAAAATTGCGGCAAATGAAGAGGTAGTGCTCGAGGTAGAAAGGGCTCTTGGAAATAAGAGCCTTGAAAAAAGGAGAGTAATTATCACGAGCGGTTCTACTGCTGAAAGTCTTGATCCTATTCGCATCCTTACAAACCGTGCCTCAGGAAAAACCGGCAAAGAACTTGCTCTTGAAGCTTACCGCAGAGGAGCTGATGTAACGCTGGTACACAGGGATTGGCTGGGGCTTTCAGGGATCAGGGAGATCTTTGTAGAAAGTGCAGCCGAAATGACAGATAAAGTGCTGTCCGAACTGGAGACAGGATACGATATCCTGATCAGCGCAGCAGCAATTGCAGATTATACGGCTGAGCCTTCTCCCGAGAAGATCAAATCGGGAGGAGAACTTGTGTTGAGACTTAAACCTACCCGCAAACTGATAAAAGAATGCCGCGAAAAATACCCTGATCTTGTGATTATTGGCTTTAAAGCTGAGACTGGAGTAGGAAGAGAAGAACTCCTGGAAAGAGCTGCTGCAACCCTTGAGGGGTCAAAACTGGACCTTATCGCAGCAAATGACGTCGAAAAAAGTGGAATGGGCACAGAAGATAACGAACTTTACCTGCTCGGAACGGAAAAAGGAAAAATCAGGCATATAAGCGGGAGCAAACGCAAACTCGCAGCTATTATCCTTGAAGAGGCAGCCGGGCTTTTAAAATGACGAATAACATTTGTAATCTGTATTGAAAAATGATCAAAATCTTGAAAAGGCGTTTTTATGCACAAACATCAGAGTGAAGGACAAAACTTTTTTGCGAAAGCCTATGCCCCCGGACACATTACAGGTTTTTTCCAGATTCATGAGAATGAAAACCCTCATCGTAAGGGTTCTACAGGCTGTGGGATTGTCCTGAACGGAGGAGTTACCACTGAGGTTAAGGTTGGGGAATCTGTAGAGAAGACGGAAATATTCCTCAATGGAAAGGAGGTTGAAGGCAGGACTACCCGGACAGTTGCAGAGATGATTACCGATATGCCTGCAAGGATTAGCAGCTGGGCAGAAATCCCTATAGGTTGCGGGTTTGGGGCTTCAGGCGCAGGAGCTATCGGGACGGCCTATGCCCTGAACAGGGCGCTTTCCCTGAACCAGACCGCAAAAAGCCTGACCGAATATGCGCATGTGGCAGAAGTTATAAATTGCAGCGGGCTAGGTGATGTTGCCGGTCAATCCAATGGTGGAGTGGTAATTCGACTGCATCCCGGAGGGCCGGAGTTCGGACTCGTGGACAGCATTCCAGTTCACGAAGCAAGGGTTTTTTGCATAGTGCTCGGGGAGATCCCAACCAAGTCTATCCTGAAAGATATGGCCGCAGCCGGGAGAATTAATGCTGCAGGAAAAGCCGCAATGGCTGAAGTGCTTAAAATACCTACTCTTGAAAACTTCATGTACCAGTCAAAAGAGTTTGCAAGTAAAACCGGCCTTATGAGCAGCAGGGCAAAGGATATTATTGAAGCTGCGAACGCGAGCGGTGGGCTGGCTTCTCAGTCAATGCTTGGAGATACGGTTTTTGCAGTTGCTCCCTATTCCCAGGAATTTCCTCTATTTGAAACACTTCAGGAATTCGGCGATGTGCTGGAATATAATATCAGTACCTGTACACCAAAATTAATGTATGACTGAGCTTCACGTCAAACTTCATTTCCTTTTTGAATTAGGCAGGTAGATTAATTCGATATTGAAAACCTTCCAGCTCTAATTGAGTCCTTTTCAGGCATAAAGTAATAAACAAGACAGGATAGAATTAAATAACAAGCAAAAAGGAAACACATAAAAGGTAAACACAGAAATGACCGAGATACCAAAAGATCACCCGAGGTACGAATCCCTGCTCGCACGTGAAAAGGTTGCAGCCGGGGTAAAAATTGGAATTACAAGCATTCAGGGGCTGATTGCCCAGGGAAGAGGCGAAAGCTTCGATTACCTTATAGGTGAGCGGAGTACCGAGTCTGCTCTGTATGCTGAAAGGGCTGCGGTTGCTGCCTTTCTTCTGGCAAAGAACCCGGTAATTTCCGTAAACGGCAATGTAGCAGCCTTAACTCCTGACAAGGTGGTTGCTCTCGCAGATATTACAGGAGCCAGGCTTGAGGTGAATCTCTTTCACAGGACTGAAACACGGGTGCACCTTATTATAGAACAGCTGAAAGCCAACGGGGCTTCAGAAGTACTCGGAAAAAATCCGGATGCGAGCCTTGAACTCTCCCATTCCAGACGGCTTGTGGAAAGCAAGGGGATCTATACTGCAGATGTAGTGCTGGTTCCATTAGAAGATGGAGACCGCTGCGAAAAACTCGTAGAAATGGGCAAAACTGTCATAACAATTGACCTCAATCCCCTTTCCCGGACCTCGAGGACCGCTACAATCTCAATTGTGGATAATCTTACCCGGGCTCTTGAAAATATGGTCAAGTTTGCCGGGGAAATGAAGCATGAGAGTAAAGATGAGCTGGTGAAGCTTATTACGACTTATGATAACAAAAAAGTCCTCTCAGATGCGATTTCTGAAATCCAGGAACATCTCAAGGCAATTACTGCTGAAATGGAATATTGAAACATGGTTTTTGAAAATGGACCTGATTGAAAAAACAAGGGAATTTGCAGCCTCTTTTCTGGAAGGGGAGCCCAGCTCCCATGATATGGGGCACATTAACAGAGTAGAGACGCTCTGCCTGGAAATTTGTAAAGAGGAAGGAGGAGATCCCTTTATACTCCGGCTTGCTGCTCTCCTCCATGATGTAGGTGTTGTAAAGGAACACGAAGAAGGCGGGGACCATGCCCTGTACAGCGCGGTGATAGCCTCCGAATTCCTTGGGAAAGCAGGTCTCGGAAAAGAGCTTATCGAAGCCATTGCAGGCTGCATCCTGACCCACCGTTTCAGCGGAGGAAAAAGCCCCGACACAATTGAAGCCAGGATTTTGCAGGATGCAGATAGACTTGACGCCCTTGGAGCGGTCGGAATTTTCAGGGCTGTTTTTTCCATGGGAGCTCTCAGAATGCTGAAATACACAACAGGAATAGACAAGGGGAGTTCGAAAAAGACTGTATATATTGAAGACCCTATTGAGGGTTTTAATGAATACATGCGTTATAAGCCCTTCACGATTCCTGATAAATTAAATACGAGTACCTCGAAGAGGATTGCCGAAGAAAGGCTGAAGATTATGCGCCTTTATCTTGAAGAGCTTCAAGATAATGTTAAAGGCATAAAATAGGCTCCCTTATATCATTTAAACTTTTTGATTAAAATAATACTTAAATTTTGCCCTACTTACTAAAAAGGGATCTAAAAGTGAATTTTATTACTAGGGAGCGCAGAGGGTCACGAATACCCCGACCTTCAGGTTGGGGATGAAGTGGACCCTCGCCTCTTTTTGATTCCGATCAAAATCTA
>JADGNM010000178.1 GCA_017883485.1 Methanosarcina sp. | reverse complement strand
GCGGATGACTGAAGTACCATTGTGTGAGTTTAATATAGTTAAATTATATAAAATCGATAGCAAGATTGATACTTTTTCCTTAACCGATGACCAATGAATGATTGTGTTATATCTGTTAAAAAAGTCAACTCGAAACCGGTATTAATACAACAAGTAAATTATGGAGATGGACAAATTGGACGAAGGATTAGGATTTGCACTAATAATTCCAATATTTTTTTTACTGATTCCAATTATTATCTCGTCTATTATTTTATACATAATCTTAAGAGACAAAAAGATGAGTATTCTTGGGTCAATTATTGGATTGCCATTTGCTTTCTGGATTGCATATTCAATCGCTGTTGGTGATGGGGAGGGCATTATGTGGCATCTTGTACGCATAGATATTGTAGCAATGTCGCCTTTCGCTCCTTATATAATGGCAATCTTATTTGGTATGCTTACGGCTTTTATGGGGTTAATTTTCATTAAGGCTACGAGACATGTCTTAAAAATTACGGACAGGAACTCTGAAAATTAATAATTCCGCTCTCATTATGAGTTATTTATTGGCCATCGGTAAAATATTCTGGCCGACAGTTATCGATTTCAAAGCAGGCCTATTAGCTTAATTTTGTCATTTTTAAATTCATTTTTAATCTTCAAGCCTCTATTTCTTTTAATCTCTGAAAAATTTTGAAACGATTACATGAATCCACTTCTATACTACCCTTATCTCTGATAATCCTCTGAAATTATAGAACTTCTACAGAGCAAAAGTATGAAAAATTATTAGAAATATCTATGTATTAAAAATTTAAATGAGATGAATTGAAAGTCATCAGAACTGTGGCGCCACATCCCACACAAGCAAGCAAGATAGATCGACTGAAAAAAAGTATAAATCGAAGGAATTGTAAAGAAGCAGTACTAAATTATTGAATAGTGTAAGAAAAAAATAGAGGACTTAATGTGGCTGGCTGGGCAGGAAAAACAGTATGTGTAGACCTCGATACCGAATCAGTTAATGTAATCAGGACTGACGAAAAGTTAATCCGCAAATATCTGGGCGGCAGGGGGCTTGGAGTAAAATTACTTTCTGAGCTTGCAGATCCAGATATTGATCCTCTGAGCCCGGTCAACCCCCTCATTTTCACTTCCGGGCCGCTTACAGGTCTTGCCCCTATGGCTTCAGGAGCGGTTCTTACATCCAAATCCCCACTTACAGGCACTATATTCAGCTGGAATGCAGGCGGAGGCTTTGGGAGAGAACTGAAGAAAGCTGAAATTGATGCCCTGATCATTATTGGAAAGGCAGAAAGACAGAGATTAGGGAAGGAAGTGCAGAGATTGTGCCCGCAGAGCGGCTCTGGGGGAAGAATGTAGGAGCCTGTGCTGAGGCTCTGAAGAGCAAAGGAAGCGTAGCCTGTATAGGCAGGGCGGGAGAAAAAAAGGTTCTTATTTCTTCCTTTGTCATAGATTCCGTCCACAGCGGACGAGGAGGCTTGGGAGCGGTCGCTGGCTCTAAAATGCTGAAAGCAGTGGTTGTGAAAGGAGAAAAAGAACTTTTACCTGCCAATCCGGAAGGATTTGGAGAGCTTAATACAAAAATATTGAAGCTGTTCGAGGCAAATCCTGTACTTTCCAAAGGACTTGCCAACTACGGGACGTCTGCACTTGTAAAACTTCTGGATTATTTGGACCTCATTCCCTGCAGAAATTTTTCGAAAAGAGGGACAGCTTTTGCAGACTTACTGTCAGGAGAGTATATTAAAGCCGGTTTTGAGCTTGAGAAGGAAAGTTGTCCTGTCTGTCCTCTTGGCTGTAAAAAAAGAATTAAGGAGACGGGCCAGATTGTGCCTGATTATGATTCTCTCTGGGCTTTTGGGTTTAACCTTGAAAATTCGGACTTCGCTTCCATAAGTAGTGCTGACCGGATGTGCAGGGATTATGGGCTTGATCCGATCTCTGCTAGCTCCGTGCTAGGCGCATGCTCTGAGCTAAGGTCAAGAGTGATTGAATCCGGTGAACTTGAATCTCTGCTCACAGGAATTGGAGAAGGAGAAAAGACAGGGAACGGGACAAGTAGGTACCTTTCAGCTATGGGGAAAGTAGAACTGAGCATGGATGTAAAGGGGCTGGAACTTGGAGGCTTTGACCCGAGAGGCATCAAAGGACAGGCTCTCGCTTATGCTACTTCCTGCCATGGAGGGGATTATCTGACCGCTTTCATGATTGGGCCGGAGGTACTTGGAAAGCCCCTGATCCTTGACCGCCTTAGCCTTAAAGGAAAAGCCGGTATTCTGCAGGTGTTTGAAAATTTAACTGCCGTACTGGATTCTCTTGTGTTCTGCCCATTCTCGATTTTTGCCTTTAATGAAGAACTCTGCTCGGCTCTTTTAACTACGGCTGCAGATATGGAACTATCGCCTGCCGAACTCCTGAGAATAGGAGAAAGGATCGCTAACATGGAAAGAACTTATAACCTGGGGGCAGGTTTCACGCGGAAAGACGACACTCTTCCTGAAAGGCTGTTTGAAAACAACGGAGAAAGCATAAGATTTGGGTTTCCCAGAGAGGAGTTTGAAACCGCGATCCAGGAATATTACCATTACCGCGGCTGGGATGCAGATGGGATACCTGCGCCTGAAAAGCTGAAAGAACTTGGGCTCAATTGTTGAGAAAAAAGCATAGAATTCGTAAGCTTTCTGCTGCGTATCCTGAGCTTCCTGACCTGTGTTTCCTTTAGGTCATTGATGCAGGTATTTCCCTCAGGTTATGGATGCATTTGGGTATTTTTCCAGAAATCCGGTATGGAAACTTAAAATTTCATACAAGCGTTTATATAGTCAATGATAATTAATCGTATTAGTTCTCAAACTGCAGAGTATTTTGCAGGCGCCCCAGATCAAGAAAAATCTCATCTTTTCTATAAGGAGCCGTAAAGCAAAGCGCGGATAATAAAGAGACAGACTTAAAAATTAGAAAAGCATTTCTATACTACTTCATCGGACTGAGCCCTGGAAAACTCTTCCGGCAAATCCGGTATGGCTTTTACAGCTTATTTATATATCTTTAACACTTAAGGGAGAATCGCTATGAAACAGCAAGTAGAAGTAAAGGATCTCAAAGAAGGAAAATATCTAATCATTGATGATGAAGCGTGCGTTATTAAGAGTATTGCCAAGTCCAAACCCGGGAAACATGGAGCTGCTAAAGCGAGGGTCGAAGCTATTGGTCTTTTTGACGGCCAGAAGCGTTCATACATAGGCTCAGTAGCAAACAAAGTCTATGTGCCCATTGTGGAGAGAAAGAATGCGCAGGTAATCTCAATTACCGGTAACATTGCCCAGCTTATGGACATGGGAGATTTCTCAAACTTTGAAATTGTAATTCCTGATGAGTATAAGGACAAGGTCAAAGAGGGTGAAGAGGTTTCCTACATTACGGCCCTCGGCAAGATAAAACTCGATATCAGGACATAAATTTTCCTAAATCAAGCGAAGATTCAGGCAAATAGCCTGAGCCGCTCTTTTTTAATAATTTTACATAAGGTTAGAATATGTTTTTACCGAACTCCTTTATAGATGCTCTTGCAGACTACGAATCCGCACATTACGTTATCTTTGGTGTGCCTTTTGACAATACCTCTTCATATCGGGCAGGCAGCCGATGGGCTCCGGATGCCATGCGGCAAGTTTCTGCAAATTTCGAAAGCTATAACCCAACTTTCGGTATAGATCTTGCAGACCTTCCCATATATGATGCAGGAAATCTGGAAACCTCAGCCTCGGTTGATGAGACTTTGCAGAGCCTTTATGAAGCCACAAAAGACCTCCTGAAAGACGGAAAAATCCCTATTATGCTTGGGGGAGAGCATTCCCTGACATTTGCCACGGCAAAGGCCTGTGCCGAATTCGCAGGAGAGGATTTCGGGGTCCTCATCCTGGATGCCCATTTCGACCTGAGGGAAGAGTACAGGGGATTCAAGCATAACCATGCCTGCGTTTCGAGAAACATTCTCAATGAAGTTACGAAAAATCTGGTATCCATAGGAATAAGAAGCGGACCGGAAGAAGAATGGGTCTTTGCCAGGAAAAACAATCTTAAGTATTATACGGCCGATGACGTAGAGTCCATTGGTATGGTAGAAGTGCTCAAAGAAGCTCTTGAATGGCTTGACTGCAGCCAGCTATACCTTTCCCTTGATATGGATGCCCTGGACCCGGCTTATGCCCCCGGCCTTGGCACGCCGGAACCTTTCGGCCTGAATGCCCGGGATGTCAGGACTGCAGTAAGAACTCTTGCTCCTTTCTCAATGGGTTTTGATGTCGTAGAAATCGCCCCTGAATATGATTCAGGACAAACTGCAATGCTTGGTGCAAAAATTATGAGGGAGTTTATAGCTTCCCACGCAAAAAACTGCAGAAAACAATAAAAACCAAACTTGATGTTAAACACTTCTTGATCAGACCCTTTACTCAATTTACGCTCGCCAGATAGCTATGATCTTATCAATTGCTATGTGAGTATATTTATCATCCTGCTCGAGAGTGAGCACATTGTCTGCACAGGCTTTAACCCTTCCTCTAAAAATATCAGGTCCTCCACAGTAAACATCTACATTTTCGCCAAGAAGGTGTTCCACTATAAAAGGCTGCATTTTCTACACCTCATTTATTCTCCAATATGCTAACTTCATAAATATATGTAAATTTGTCAAAATGTTAAACTATGAGCTACTGGGACCATAGTGCAATTATTTTGTCGATGGCTACATGGGTATATTTTCCGTCGTTATTTAGAGTGAGGACATTATCTGCACAGGCTTCTACGGTCCCCCTGAAAACATCAGGCCCGCCACAATAGACATCTACAGCCTTGTTGAGGTAATGTTCTACTATAAAGGATTGCATCAAGTTCTTTCCTTCCTCCTTCTTTGCTTTACGGTTACTCACCTGCTCGTTTTTATGATACATATTGGCTTTAAAACTGCGAGTATCCCTTAATCATAATATCTTGTCATTTCTTATAAACATATTTAAAAACTAAAGTTGATTTTTCGGGATGCTAAGCCGTTGATCTTTGGAAGATTTGTCTATAAATTCATAAATTGCTAGATTTTGGGACCTACCCTTTCAGTTGCATATAAATAATTTGAAAATAATATTAAGTGAACTTACCAAAATTATGTTTTTCTAAAACAAATCTGGAAGATTTACTATAATCTAATATTTACTCAGTGAACGTGCCGAGGAGAATTTTATTGGATAACAACACTATCAAAATTGGATTAAGTTGGGTCAAGGTTTGGCGAATAGACAAATGGAAAAAGGACCATTTGTCATGACAAAAAAGATACTGACTATTTTGCTGGCAGTCTCAGTTGTTGTAATATTAACACTTGCAGCAGCAACCGCACTGGGCATGAAAAGTCCCAATTACGAACAAGGCTATGAAGCCGGCTACAGAGCCAGCTACCAGGCTGCTTTCGACGGAAATTATTATAATGTCAAAGCTGGCTTAGGTCAGGACGCTAGCTACAACGACGATTACCAACGTGGCTACGATGAAGGCTATCCCGCCGGTCAACTGGATCGCGGTAAGCGGACAATAAACAGCAGTTAAAACCGGTAACATCATAAATCCCAAAAAGACATTCATTCGCATTCGGTATCAATTAACTTTTTCCGGGTTCAAAAAGACTTCGGACTTCTTCAAGTTGTTGTGGGAGACTTATTATGAGTATGATATCCTCAGGATCGAGTTCGGTTTCAGCCCTCAAATCGTACATGAGCCTGTGGTTTCTGGAAATTGCAAGAACAGATACCCCATATTTTTTCCGGAGATTAAGGTTTCCCAGGGTTTTTCCTGCGGCTTC
>JADGNM010000177.1 GCA_017883485.1 Methanosarcina sp. | reverse complement strand
AAATTGTGAAAAATCGATTTCAGAAGTGATTCCAATCCCCCCAATGATAATAGATTCGAAAATATATAAAAATAAGTCTATGATTTAGGGACACGACCGATTATGTTAATGCGGAAAATGTCTCTCTAAAAGCCACGGAATTAAACAAAACGATATACTTGATATCGACAAAATCCCTGTCTTATTATAAAGTAGCTAAAGACGGCAATTTCACTCTTTACAGGGTAGCATGAACGTATAAAATCAGGTTCTGCAAACTCTTCGGCTGCTAAATCGATAATGCTCTTTTCGGGAAGGCAATCACTAATGATATTTTGATTAATACATATTAACCGCCGAAAATTTGATAGTACCGTGTCAAGAAACTCTATTAAACAATAACGACTAATCCATAGAGAGATGCTTGGGAAAACAAAGCGTTATCTTGAGGTTGCAAGGGTTCTTTTAAAGCACAATCTTATTCAGGAACTCTATCGAGACTTTCGAACAGATTATATTTCAAATCCTGAGTGTACGTGTGCTTTTGATCTTGAAAACAGGCAGACAGCTGAAAAACTCAGGCAGGCTTTCGAAGAGCTCGGGCCGACCTTCATCAAAATGGGGCAGACAATGAGCAAACGGCCTGACCTTGTTCCCCAACCTTATGTTATAGAAATGGCAAACCTGCAGGATAAAGTTAAGCCATTGCCTTTTGAGGAGATGGCAGAATCCCTTGACCTTGCGTGCATTTGTGAATTTCAGACGCGGGAAGAGCGTAATCGGAAAAAAAGTGAAGAAGAATTGAAGGCAGCAAGGGAGAGAAAAGCAAAAGCCTTTATCGAGATTTTTGATGGTTTTGATCCCAATCCCATTGCCAGCGGCTCTATTGCGCAGGTCTACAAAGGTGTTCTTGAAGGCAAGCCCGTGGCTGTAAAAATTCTTCGTCCAAATCTCATCGATACTATAAATATCGACCTTTCTATCCTGGATGATTTCAAGCCTGTTATGAAAAAAGTCCTTGGAGTAGGGAGAAACTTTGACATCGATGCTTTTTTACTGGAAATCCGGGAAATGCTTACGCGGGAAGTTGATCTTAGAATTGAAGCTGTTAGCATGCGGCGTTTTGAGGACAATTTTAAGAATGTAAAAAATGTTGCTGTACCTAAAATCTATCCGGATTACTGTTCGGTCAATGTCCTTACAATGGAATTTATTCAGGGGATTCAGATCAAAGACCTGATCAGCATGTCAGTACCGCAAAGCAAAAAATCGGAATATACGCGTACTATCACCAGGAGTTACCTTAAACAGGTCTATATTGACGGCTTTTACCACGCAGACCCGCACGGCGGTAATATGATCGTCCAGGAAGGCGATACTATTGCCTTTATCGATTTCGGGGCTGTCGGCAGTTTAGATGATGAACTTAAAAAGAATATCCTTGAGTTTTATTACGCTGTCAATAATAAGGATGTGGAAGGAGCAACACAGAGTTTTCTGAAAATAGGGGGTGCAGACGCCAGGGATGTGGATATCCGCCGGCTCAGGAAAGATATGGATACCCTGGTCGCTAACCAGAACTACGGGCTTGAAGGCAGGCAAAGCGACAATTACGCAAAATTGGGCCTGAAATATGACATCAAGCTCCCCGGAGAATTTTCAACCCTGCAGAGGGCAATCCTCCTCATCGAGGGAGTCTGCCTGGAACTCGACCCGAAATTCAGCATCAAACCCATTGCAATTCCTGTTCTCATGGACGCATACAAAAAACTTAATGTCCCTAAAGGTGCTGCCCTTCAGATTGAATTTAACACTGGACCGGTGGACGAGAAGGCCGAATTGAGGGCTGCAATCAGAGAGGTTGCCGAGAAAATGGAAGGGATGGGCGATAAGTTTGTCTCCGTTAAACAAAAAGAAGGCAGAGGACGTGTTTTTTCAAAGGAGTTTTATCTTGCTGTCCTGCTTATCATCTCAACTTATAACCTGTTAAACGGAGGTGTTTTTTTCTGGCTTGGGCTGGTTGGGTTTGTAGGATCGATCCTGATAGCCCTATTAGCTATGATTCGAGGACGGAATGACTGACTTTGCTTCCATAATCAGATTTCGATATACTTGAGCAATTTTTCTCCAACGCTTACCCGCCTGAGAAAGTCTTCTCTGTCAGCATAGGGAATTCCGGCAATTACCGAATCAGCAGCTTTTCTGCCAAGCCCGGGCAGTTCCTTAATAAGGGAAGAAGAGGCGGTGTTGATGTTTAGAGGGTAAGGAATACCTGTAATCGAGCGCATTCCGTGCCCTGTGACTGCAACGTCGGTAAATTTCCGCAAAGGCAGAGAGGCAGGAAGTCCTACCAGCAGAGGGTATGAACCAAGCTGTCTTCCGAAAGTAATCCCATTTTCATGCATCTCGCACATAACATCCCTGAGTATCGTGCCTTCGGGCACAATGCGCCGCAGCATCGGAAGGTCAATGTTTTTCCGAACCTTTTCCTTATAATCCAGAAAAAGTTTCTTGTGCTTCTTTGCAGCCTCGTCTTTTCCGTAAATAGGCGTTCCCGGAAAAGCCATGACCTGCCGGATGTTTATCCGCCTGAGGAGCAGCCCTGAATCGAGTACATGCTTCAGGAAATCATAATTAAGCTGGAAAGTTTTTTTAGATTCGCCCATCAGCCCGTGCACAAAATTGATGCCCGGAAGAATCTCAGGGAGACCGTTTACTCCTCGAACGCTCCCGAACTTGTTTACAAGTCTGATTGCCTCCAAAACCTCCTCTTGACCTGCCTTAAGGAAGTTTGCTGAAATTACCTTTGGATCAGCACTTTCCATCCCGAATGCGGTCACATCCCCTGGGGTATGATATTTTATTATTGTTTTGAGTATTTGCTCCGACTCCTCAGGGTAGTTTGCAAGTGTGATCGGATTCGCATTATCCATATGCAGCACTGAAAGGTCAGGGGCAGAATTCCTTATTCCTTTATAGAGCCTCTCAATTATTTCCGGCTCGGGTCTGGGAACAGGTCCTCCGATATCTGTTCCATGGTAGGAGAAGAGATCAGGCTGCCTTCCTATCCTGAAGAAGCGAGCTCCCTGAGAATAGAGGGCTGATACTTCAGTGATCACATCTTCCACGGGCCGGTAATCCGAAGTTCCGTAAAAGGGTTCCGTGCAGAAAGAGCAGTGAACCTGCCTTCCACAACCCCTGTAGGTTTCAAGCTCACACATGCAGTACGGGTAATCCGGGTGCTGCCTTATCAAAAAAGCCCCTTTCGGCCCCCAGCGGCCGATTTCTGTTGTTGTCCTGAAGCGGTGCTCAACAGCTCCCGGAATCTTAAGCCTGGAAGGGGTGCCTGTGTTCCAGCCAGTCTCTCCCTGTCTCTCTAAAATATCGTAAACAAAAGCTTCGATGTCCAATCTGGCAAGCACCGCACCCTCAAGGCTTATCCCGCCTTCAGTACCTTTTGCAGCCCTTCCGCCTTCTTTGCTGAAACCGAGCCTGATAGGGCCGCCTATAACCTTTACACCGCATGCAGCCCTAAAGATCGCTTCGATTTCGCCAGGAGTTATTGGAGAAGCCCTAAGATATTTTCCAGGCACTGTCATGCCTGCAATAACAACCAGAAAGTCTGCTTTTCCTATAAGTTCCCCAGCAGCAGGAGAATTTTTTCTCAGAGTGTCTATGGTAAGGTAATGAATATCACTTTCGGAAAGCCCGCGCTCCCTGAGTGCGCCTGCTACATAACGCGGGTAAGGGGAAAGGTATGGAGGGACACCAAGGCAGGCAGGTTCATCAACATATCCGTCTATAATTAGTGCTTTCATGCAGTTTCTCGTTTCTGTTTTGTTTCTATTTTGTTTAGTAATCGAAGGCAAAAGCGTAAAGTGTATGCAGTGCAAAGGATAACCGAATCACAAAGGACGTTAGAAGCAATACAAACACAGATATGAAAGATATTATTACTGTAGAATGAAGAGAGAATAATTACAAACTACAAAATAAAGAAATAAATGATAGAAAAAATATTTAGGGCCGGGACCGAGAATCGAACTCGGATCGTAGCCTCCACAGGGCCACAGGATAACCTCTACCCTACCCCGGCCACAGGGGTCTGGTAATTCGGTTTTAAAGCAACCTATAGAAGGAGTTTTTTTATATAAAGTTTTTGCCGGAAAGGGCAGGAGACCCTTGCCCTGAAAAGGAAAACTCGTTTTTCCGGCACCAAAAATTTGTGAAATCAGGTGTTAAGTATAAGTATATATAAGTAAATCAGACCGCTATCTGAATTTTTTGAGTCTTTCAAGGGCAAGTTTTGCAGCCTTTTCCCCTGAGTGGAATATACCTCCGGCAACAGGCCCAATTCTATGAGCCTGGGTTACATTATTTACAGTCGTCGAGCTCGTAAGCCCACCATCAACAAATGCTACATCAATATCAGTATAATCGAGAAGGTTTTTCGAATAATAATCAAAGTTTGCCCTTACCATTATGACTTCGTCTAGTTCCATCAAATCACTCCTCCATCCGAATCACTCATGACACTCTCATGGTTGAGATAAGAGAAAACAGCCCGGCTTTTTTGTAAATGAACCTGGAAGTTAGTCCCGCATCTTAAGCATTTAAGTTCGCTTCTTGATAGCGTTCATTGCTCATAAACTTATTGGAATTGATTGGAATGAAGAGGAAAAATAGTCCTGAAGTGAGTATATAAATGGGTTATGCGATCTTGCAAAGAAATTAGCATTGTAATTATATTCTATAAATGTGTACAGTGCTCGAAGCTGGCAAAAAAATAGAAATAAAATAGGTTACAACTCGCTCACTTCATCAAGAAAAGCAGGTATTTTCTTAAATTCGGACTTTATGTCTAAAAAATTTTTTACCCGTCCTGCTTCATCTTTTAAAATTGGGTGAACATGGATAGAAATTAAAAGTAATTCTCCAAAAAATTGATGGACTTTTCATTCGAGAAGCCATTTCCAGATTGGTCGTACCATAATTTTCTTTCCGCTTATAAACCGCCATTGCCTCCATTGCTCCTTCAATTTCCCTCTTCTTCGTTTCCGGACTGTCGAGATCCAGTGAAACCTGAAATACCTCACTAATCTGCAGCCCTTCCCTTAGCACAAAATCGCATTCATTTCTTCCGGAATGGTAGTACAGTTCTTTCTCCCTTCTCACAAGTTCGACAAAGACCAGATTTTCAAGTCTTTGTCCTTTATTCTCGGAGAAATTGAACGCTACGGTCTTCAGGAAGCTGTTATCAATGGTATAGACCTTGGAGGATGAAGCCTTCTGCTTTTTCAGCGAGTAATCAAACCTGGGGAGCTTGTAGAGTAAAAATACATTCTGGAAGTAATCAAGGTAGTTTTTGATAGTGCTTAAACTCCTTATCCCGCTAATATTTCTCAACGTGGAATACGAATACACTCTTCCCACGTTGGAAAGCAGAAACAGGATAATGTCTTTGAGAGCTCTTACCTCTTTTATATTATAACGAACCAGAATGTCCTTGTTCAGGATATCTTCAAAATACTCTCTGGAAAGTTCGAGATCTCCGCTTTTCAGGACAAGCGGAAAGCCCCCGCTTTCGAAATACTCCAGAAAATTACTGAACAGCACAGCCTTCCGGGAACTTGTTAGAAGGTCGGATTTAATTTCTTCTTCCGCAACTTCGATCCCTTTCAAGCGCAGGAATTCCTTGAAGGAGAAAGGAAAGAGTTTAAGCACTTTATTTCTTCCTGTCAGGAAGGTAGAAATTTCCGAACTGAGGAGTTGAGAATTTGAACCTGTGGCAAATACTTTTTTGCCCTCTTTGTAAAGGTTATTCAGCCACCTCTCCCAGAGCGGCACATTCTGAATTTCATCAAAAAAATAATACATCTGCGGCAATCAACTTCAAAAGCGAACTTTTCCCACAGCGCCTGATCCCCGAG
>JADGNM010000176.1 GCA_017883485.1 Methanosarcina sp. | reverse complement strand
AAGAGAAGCAGGGATTACAGATTCAAAGTGGACACTAAGAAATCTTCTAACATTTAAGTGCTTCAAAACACCAATCATATAACGCTGGACGACCAAATTTTATCCGGTGCTAATTTCATTCAATTTTCTGCCGGAATTCAATAAAACGCGACTTTCGTATCCAAAAAACAAAAATATTTCTTAATGTTTCGTTTTTGACAGAATTATTTTTTTTATATTAACTATGTATCATTTTAATTATTCATAAGCAATGGAAAGCGGGAGGGCAATGCATTTTTAAATATATAAATATATTGTCCATTTTTGCCATTTGGAGAGGAGTAAGAAGTATTCAAGCTCGGCTTTAAGGTAACTTTCATCAAGTTCAATTTGAAAACGACTTTAAACATTTCCTTAGTTTTTTAAAAGTCGATTGTTTTTAATATTTATTACTTCTGATTTCTATTGAGTTGCAATAAAATTATATGTTTTGTCTCCTAACTTGATGTGTGATTTTCGGAGCCTCATCTTTCGCCGGTCCCCTTACAGATTTGAAAGGGCATGTTCAGTCTATAGAACTCTACATTCCCAAGATGGGCATTTACAACGGTTCGGGCCTTGAAACGGAAAAGCTAGAAAAGATACTCGATAGAATATCTACCTGTAATTTCGCATGTACTGTTCATGCTCCTTACTCTGCGGAAGATCCTAAATATCCTTTAGCCATCAAGGTAGACACTGCAAGGATGGGTGAGCAAGAGTTTGCCATTATGGAAGAGTCAATCGCTCTTGCAAACAGGATTGGAGCCCGGATAGTTGTATTGCACCCGGGCAGAGTAGGGCCTGACAGGGGAAAAGCTTATTCCTCAATGGTCAAGAATCTCCATACTCTTGCTTCCATAGCCGAAGATTATGGGATTACGTTAGGTCTGGAGAATAAGGAAGGTACTGATCCTTCCAACTTTTGCTGTGAAGCAGAAGAACTTTCCAGGACCATCGAAGCTGTAAATTCAGTGCATCTGAAAGCTACTTTCGATATAGGACATGCAAATCTCACCTGTGGGGGCAATTCCGAAAAACTCCGAACCTTTGTCCAAACCTTGCAGAAGCATATTATTCATCTTCATCTGCACGACAACAGCGGGCAATGGACAGAAAAATTTGATGGGGACGAGCATATGGCTCCTGGAAAGGGTTGTACCGATTTCTCAGTCCTTAAACTGCTTTCAGGGTATAGAGGCGTCTATAACCTGGAAGTTTATTCGGTGGATGATATCTGTTCAGGAAAAGAGATCATCGAAAATTCCCTTAAAATCTGACACAGGAATAAAGATTTTAGCAGGGATTCATTTAAAACCCTCATCCTTTTTTTCAGTCGAAATCCATCCTTCAGTAGAAGTTTACTTTCACTCCCTTCTGAACGAATACCATTTTAAGCTCCTGATATGCCATGAAAAGCTCTTTCTTCTGTCTTCCCACGGCTTCAAGTGTGGGCTCGGCTTTGAGCCAGATATCCCTTTCTCCGGTCCCTCTCGTAATCGCAACGCAGGCGAGCATATCCGCATGGGTAAGCCTGTATACCGAGTCAAGCCCTGTAGGAGTTACCCAGGCAGGATAGCTGATTTTAAGCTGCTCTATAATTTCGTGCCAGTTGAGGTTTTCGGATGCTCGGAGATTTAGCTGGAGATGAGCGCGTTCTCCGGTGACTTTTTCATTAACATTTTTGAGGAAGGCACTGTACGACTGATCTGCTTCACCGACTTCTTTTGCTTCGTAGAGGGCAAGCTTTTCGGCTTCCTCTTCGAAAAAGGGGGCAAGGTTGATCCTGCTTGAGGGTTTTGTCGTCAAGGATACCCCAAAGAAAACAATTGCACTCATAGTCATCCCGACAATAACCCCGTGGCCTGTAAGGATTGGGTGAACGGTTTCGAGATAGTTGGGAGCCAGAGGAACTGTCTTTATCAGGTCAAGAGCTACAAGAGCAACCTGGATTACAAATCCCACAACCAATCCTGCAAAAGCTCCTTCTTTGGTAGCCCGCTTCCAGTACAGGCCGCCCATCAGGGGGAAGAAATAGGAAGAACTTGCAATGAAGGTTGCTATTTGAATTGCATCGATAATGTTAGGGATAACAAATGAGCCAGCTGTTGCCGCAAGTATAATAGCAACGACACTTATTCTGTTCACGGCGAGCATTTCTTTCATCGTGGCATCAGGCTTTATATATCTCTGGAAAATGTCCCTCGAGACACAGGAGGCTCCCGAGGTTGAAAAAGTGTCCGTACAGGACATGGAAGCTGCCGCAAGCCCTATTGCACTGAAAGCTATCACGATTGGTGCAGAAGCGAAACGTGCTTTGACGAAGTCCAGCAGCGAGGTCTCAGCCATAGCCATGCCGGCGGGATAGCCCATTTTTGCTATTTCAGGATATATGGAATTGAGAGCTATTGCAGCTACTGCGCAGGCTGCAAAAACCAGAGCAATCATGAGAGCGCCTATTACCATACCGAGACTGGCAGATTTCTCGTCTCTTGCAGCCCAAACTTTCTGCCAGGGGTCCTGCTCGGTAATCCATCCGGGAATTATGGCAAAGCTAAGGATCAGTACCAGAGGAAGGCCTATTGAGAAGGGGTTCCACCAGTCTGCTGGCATGTTTCCAAACAGCTCCGAAGGGCTTACAGCAGTAGTATTAAGCCCACCGTCAGCAACCGTCCCTACTGCTACAAAAGCTATCCCTATTGCAAAGATGGCAAGGAATGCAAACTGGATGACATCCGTCCAGATAACTGCCGAAAGCCCTCCCAGGGTCACATAAAGAGAGACTGAAATTGCAATAATGGCTGCTGCATAGAGGGGATCAAGCCCGTAAAAGACCTGCAGCACCAGAGAAAGCCCTGTAATATCGGCGACTGAAAAAAGAGTCATTACAACAGTGATAATCAGGGCAATTGGCAGTCTGATCGCACTGCCGTAGCGCTGCTCCAGAAGTTCGGGCTGCGTAATTGCAGGCAGGCTTTTTATCTTTCCCACAAGCACGGCAATTACAAGAAGGGCAAGGATGTTTGGAGCAACAAAACCCCAGATTGAACCCATTCCTTGAAGCATAAAATACCCGACAACTGCGAGAATCCCTCCGGCTGTCAACCAGGATGCTGCTGCCGCAAAACCTAAGGCTGAGGGACCTATCATGCGCCCTGCAAGCCAGAAATCAGTAATAGACTTCTGTCTGCTGTTAAAATACCAGCTAATAGCCACAAGTCCGGCTATATAGACGATAAGCATCATCATAAAGATATTATAACTATCCATGAAAAAACCTTCAAAAAGATCAGATAATTAATAAAAGATATCCATTTTATAGAAATTCATAAGGCTATTGCTGCCTCTTTTGAAAGATATTCCTTTTTATGCTCCAATGTATTAACAGACAAATAAATAAATCTTTACTTTTACAAATAATTTACTCACTGCGAAGGGACTCTTTTCTTTCCTCTCACGCAAGTTAACTTGTATTCGGATTATTTCCAAACCTTGAATAAGTAGTACTTTCGAAGATTCAGGTCAAAACCCGAACATCGAAGTTTTCTCCCCCGTTTTTCCAAGGAATAAAGCATCCTCTCAATTTTACTCCTTGAGTTTCGAAAAATAGACATTAGTACACGATAATAAGAGAACTTTTAACTCATTTCTAAAAAATCCTCATTTTTTTATCTAGCTGATAAATAAAAATCTGATTTAACGGCTGAATATAACATCTAAATAAAATTC
Organism: Methanosarcina sp.; assembly: GCA_017883485.1. GTDB lineage: Archaea > Halobacteriota > Methanosarcinia > Methanosarcinales > Methanosarcinaceae > Methanosarcina. The sequence continues at coordinate 2,185 of JADGNM010000176.1, read as the reverse complement.
GGATAGCCTTTTTTTATGCAATTTCCAAAAGACTCTTGGAACCGTCTCCAACCATATTATGTGGTATTTATGGATTTTACTAGTAGAAATAGCCAATTAAACCTTTGAATACCTTTATATCAAATATTACTTTCTTAATGTAAAAAAACAGTTACTTTACCCTTCAAAAAGTTTATATTTGTTATGTTTAAGACAACATAACCATGAATGTCAAAACCAGAATCTTCAAATTAATAGCAATTCTCTCTCTTTATCATGGTTATATTTGCCAGTCTGGGATGTGTTGGCGACAAGGCAGTGAACAATAGTGCAGGACCGATGGAAAACGGTTCTGCAGCCGGAGGGACAGTCCTGAAAGTTTTCCATGCAGGAAGTCTGGGCGAACCTTTTCAGGAACTTGAAGCCGAATTCGAAGCCCGGCATCCGGGTGTGGATGTGCAGCGGGAAGGCGCAGGAAGTGCACAGAGTATAAAAAAGATCACCGAGCTTGGGAAAAAGGCTGATGTGCTTGCATCTGCGGATTATGCCCTGATCCCTTCCATGATGATGCCTGAATACGCTGACTGGTACGCAGCTTTTGCAAGAAACCAGATGATAATTGCTTACACAAATAAAAGCAAGTACAGTAACGAGATCAATACAAATAACTGGTATGAAATTCTCAGGCGATCGGATGTCCGTTTTGGTTTTTCCAACCCTAACGACGATCCTGCAGGCTATCGGGCGCAGATGGTAACCCAGTTAGCTGAATCATATTACAACGACAGCAGGATCTATGAGGATCTTATTCAGAATAATACTGGCATAACTGCAACTATAGAGTCAAACGGGACAGTCCTTGTACATGTTCCTGCAACTGAAGCTATTTCTCCGAACAGCAGGAAAATTATGCTCCGGAGTGCGGAGGTCGAACTCTCTTCTGCTCTGGAAACCGGGGAAATCGATTACCTCTATGTTTACCGGAGTGTAGCTGAGCAGCGCGGCTTTAAATACGTGGAACTTCCGCCTCAAATTGACCTGGGTTCAGTGGAATACGCTGACAATTATTCAAAGGTTCAGGTTCAGATGGCAAACGGAGATGTGGTTACAGGGTCTCCGATCGTTTACGGCGTAACCATCCCTACAAATGCCGAAAATCCGAAACTTGCCGCAGAGTTTGTAAAACTCCTCCTTGACAAATCCGGCCAGCAGATTTTCATCAAGAATGGCCAGCCGCCGATCGTCCCTGCCATTGCAGGAGGAAAGGATAAAATGCCTGCAGAATTACAGGCTCTTGTAAAATAAAGAATCATAGTGAAGCATCAAAACTCATTCAAAAATCTTAAATAAGAGTAAACCGCGGGAAAAAATGAAAAGACGTGGAAAAGCTGAAACTTTGAATATTAGTCCTCTTGAGCGAAGCGAAAAGGACAGCGGGCTCCCGAAACGCAACTCGAGAAGGACAGCGGGCTCCCGAAACGCAATTCGGGCCAGTAAACTTGAACCTCTTACTTTCATTTTTTCCCTTTTACTGCTTGTCATGTTCCTTTTCATTTTTTTAACGCTTTCAAACATGATCTTCGGGCAGATTATTGATGATTTCAGGGGACTGATCGAAGCTGCAGAAAATAAGTCTGTAATCGATTCTATTCTCCTTTCCCTTTATGCGGGTTTTCTTGCAACCCTTCTTGCCTTTTTTCTCGGGGTTCCGACAGGTTATATCCTTGCGAGATTCGATTTTCCCGGGAAACGGTTGGTTGAGAGCATTATTGACGTGCCTGTGGTAGCTCCGCACACAGTAGCAGGTATTGCAATTTTTACTGTATTTGGGTCAAAGGGGCTTATAGGAGGCCCTCTCAACAACTATATACAATTCCGTGATGCAGTTCCGGGAATTGTGGTCGCAATGCTTTTTGTGTCCCTACCGTACCTGGCCAATTCCGCAAGAGAAGGATTCAAAAGTGTGGACCCGAGACTTGAAAATGTAGCCCGTTCTCTCGGGGCTCCCCTCTGGAAGGCATTTCTTTTCGTAACCCTTCCGCTTTCAGCAAGGCATATTTTGATAGGGGCAATTCTGACATGGGCAAGGGCTATAAGTGAATTCGGGGCGGTTGTGCTGATCGCCTACTACCCCATGATAGGGCCTACTCTTATCGATGACCGTTTTCTTTCCTACGGGCTGTCTGCATCCAGGCCAATAGCCGTA
>JADGNM010000175.1 GCA_017883485.1 Methanosarcina sp. | reverse complement strand
ATCTGATTATTGTCGGAGCTATGCTTCCGGTTTATAAACGCCTTGAAATAAACCCTCTGATTCTGACGGCCATTCTGACCCTGTGTGTTGGAATTATGATCAAACTGCCCTGGACCGGGGCAAACGCTCGTTGTCTGAGCGCTTTACACCTTGAACCTTCCGAACTTTTTAACCCGATTATTCCGAGTATGCTGGCATCCATTGTTTGGGTTTTGTTTGTTGCCTACATTTTTGGCAAAAAAGAGCAAAAACGACTGGGAATAATTCATATTGAAGTACCTGAAAGTAAAGAAATCAAGAATAAAAAAATCTATTTAAACTTTGCTATTATTTCCTCAGATATGCTATTGATTCACTATCTTTGCTACTAATACCTTAAATACTCTATTACTCCACTATATCTACTTCATTTTTTTTAATATATTTATTTCTGTCCTCGTTTTCGTTTTTACATTTTATTTTGATTATTTTTTAGCAGGCTTTCCCAACTTAAGTAAAATATTTATGTAATGAGACACTTTAATATTTTTTACATTAGGATTGCAGATCTTATCGAAAATTTGTTAATTCTACTGAATTCGAGATGAACTGCAACAAATAGGAAACGCAGTGTAAAAGGCGTAGAGTCAGACTATCTGTAACGTTAGGATTTCAGTTGCTGCAAGCTTGAAGAGTTAAATGGAGTAATTACTTTCACTACTAATTTGAATACTAATTCCTATTTTTCCGGAGGTAGGTTGTATGGGCGGGAAACAATATAAAAATATTCCATCATTCATTAAAAATTCAGATGCCTATATCCCTTATTCCGTAATCGGAATCTTTATCGTTCTTGCCGCAACCTTTACTTCAGTCTATCTCCTAAAAATGGATAGTGAAGTAGCCGAAACCATTTACACAACAGAAAAAAGTGATCCAAGACAGACAGCTATTAACGTTGCGGCATCTGACCTTGCTCGCTGCCTTAACTATGCAGGAATGGAAGCCCTGGAATGGCATGGAGAGAATCCTGTAATCATACCCGAAAATAGTCCTGTTGAAAGGGTTTCTAATGACGGTTTTATGGTAATCCCAAAAAACCAGAACCTTGAAAATGGGGATACGTTTCAAATTTCCATATACCTGCCGTCCGATATCTGGGGAAAAATAGAATCCATCTGGAGAAACAAGGACATCAAGTTAATTGTCAAAGACTCCAAAGGCCAGGAAATCAAAAATCAGAACTACGGTCAGGCGACCAGCTTTTTCCAAAAAGTTTCCTTTGAGGAAGATGTAATAATTCCGGATTCTGCAGCACCAGGATATTCTTCAAGCGAACTCTACTACGGAGATGAACTAAAAGCCTCAGACTGGTTCATCATCGGAGTAAGCCCAATAAAAGACATCACAGCAGACTCATTTAACAAACTGCTTTCCGTAAACTACCAGGGAAACACTCACACCTTTAGGCAATATGCCGTTAATGTAAAACCTGACATAAAACCTGAGCAGATAAAAATAAAAAAAGTAAAAGGAACTCTGCAGAGAGAAATTAACCCTACTGACAAAAATTACACGATTTACTATGTCTTTGAAGTCCCTGTTCTCAATTATACCCTTGTAGACCTTGAATCCGGAGAGACCTTCAACAGAAGTATGAACGTATCCACCCTGATTACTTCAAGGGAACCCCTGCTCGAAGAGCTTGTCAGGGAATATGAAGCCGCTCTTGGAAACTCTTCCGGCCTGAATTCCACATCTAATATCGTACTTGGAGCAACAAACCTGAGAACTTTCATTTATGGCCCCTGGCAGCGTTATGCACACGGCCCCCTGAATATCCTGACCAACCCTGCTCTTTCAAGCTCTGTTAACGGGGCCACACTCTACACCCAGAAAAAAATTTTCGATTCGGTTGACCCCCTTGCTCTTACCTATACTACCTATTATAACGGAAAAGTCCTTTATGAAGATATTTTCGATTCAAGCAGCAAAAAAACAAGCTCCGGACCTGGCTCTTCCGGCAGTAAAACCTCAGGATCTTTCTATGAAAAAAATAAAGGCGTAAACCTTACAACCACTTACGATTCCCTTGCAAAAAACAAATCCTTTTCTCTTGACGTAGAAAAAGGCATCGGAGAATCTCTCGGAGAGACAAATACGTCAATTGAAGAACTTTCTGATTATTCGAAAATAACCGTCACTGCATCAGACTATACAGACGGAGTCCTGGACGGCTGGGTCTTCAACGATCACGCGTGGACAGAAGAAAATCCTGATCTTATCCACACTGTCACAGACAGCGTTTATACAGCTTCCGTCCAGGGGCAAATCCTGAGAGAAGGCTTTGATCCTTTTCCAGAACCGCTCGACTCAAGGATAACTCCAGGTTTCGACAGCAGTTCAGTCTCATTCAGCGGGGACAAAGTCAACTGGAATTCCAATTACTTCCCATCCGGAACGCACACCGGGTCTCTTGTGCAGTCATATTCCTGGAGTGATTCAGTTACGAATACCTATTCCAGGTCTTTATACCCTTTAATTAACCCCCCAAGAGGAGATGTAGTCAGCTGGTCCGTAAAAGGGGCATCTGTGAGCTTGCCGTCAACTGAGATAAGTGATGTGAAGATTGAACCGCACCCCTCTTACGCAAGTAACGACAGCCTTACAGTTGAGAACAGAACTGAAGGATACCTGAATTCGGAGGACCATGTTTTTGACTGGAAAATCGAGTATGATATCTCCTATACAATAAAAACCAGCTGGAAAATAGATTACAGTTACGATTATACCTACCAGTGGAAAACCAGGGAGAAGCGGCCGGATGGAAATTATACAACCGTAACTCATCAAGGTACCTCAAGCGGCTCGGACTCCGAAACTGTAACCGAGACCGATTCCGAATCCTCTTCTCACGCCGAAACCGAATCCGAGAACCTGACGATAATATACCATAAGAGACCTCCGGCAGGCGGTTATAAAGGCATATCAAACTACACCGATCCAATAGCACGTGAATATAAAGAAACAAATATCTCCCTGGACGGGGCAGAGAGATTTGACCCATGCTGTTCTGATGCTGCCGACAAATACAGGAACGCCTATGTGAATCTCGGGGCAATCGAGAGTAATTTCTTGATTTACCCTGATAATATGTATCTAGCCAAGCATTCGGTCAATTGCGACGTCCCTTCGTGGCTGCACAAGGTAATGGCAGAAGAAGTACTGGCAATGCTTGGTTCTATAAAAAAAGACAATCCAGCCTTCAATTACTCCCTGGTTGATTCTCCAGGCCGGAACCCGACAGACCTGCAGGTAGAAGCTGCCAAAAAACTTATTCTGAAGCTTGAATCAAGCCGTGAAGCCTATGTAAATAAAAATAAGTACCTCACTCCTGAAGGGAAAATGTACACCTCAAGTGATTCTGCCCGCAACATTGCAAGAAACGAGACCTACAACAAATTGCTTCAGGATATCGAACAGAAAAACAGTAAGCTGGATTCTGACCTCAATTCCTACATCCTCAAAGCCCTTGAGAAAAAAGGCCTTAACACCAGTGCGCTTGACAGCGTAACCTCAGGCTCCATGACTCTTTTCGATAACCCAGCAATTGAAATGGCATCTTCGGCACTTGGAAAGGACATGGGCATTATCTCCACAATGAATGTTACCGGTCAGCCAGAAAGCAAATACAACTGGACTGAAAACTTCACCCTTCTCGTTGACCAGAAGCCTAACTATCTCTATCATGATCCTGATTTTGACCTCAGAAAAGAGTATGAACTGAAAGATCCTAGGGGAAGGACAATTTACCCTCTCGGCGTCCGAAACACCTGCGTTTTCACAACCGGCATTTCCGAAGAAATTGCAGATGCCCTAGCCTCAAGCGGAGAGTACGTAAAAACCGAAACTGCTCAGCAGATTAGCCAGAGCATTTCGACCCTTAGTTCTGAAGCTTCCCTGCTTGAGCAGAATCTCAGCGAACAGAACGCTTCCCTGGATACAACTCGTCTTGATAAGGAAGTTTACAACTTAAAGCATGTTTATGCGCTGGAGATGAGATCTCAAATAACTGAAGAAGTAGCCCTCGAAGTGAGTTCAAATCCTGTAGTTTCAAGCTGGATTAAAAAAGACCATGTTCATGAAATTACATCGAGTTACCTTTGTAACCTTTCTGACGACCAGGTAATTCAAAAATCTATGACAAATGAACTCGCAGCTGAACTTGCTGCCACTATCAAAACAGAAATCCGAGATTCAAAGCCGCCGGTCGAGCCTGATGAGCTGGATGCTATTTTGAATAGAATTGACACTGATGTCAGAGTCGGTGTTACAAACGGTATTTGTAATGTCACCAAAAATAAAGGTTTAGAACTTGATGCCGGCTTCGGGAGAGTTGATGGTGAACTGAAAAAGATGGAAAATGAAACCATAGATAAATATTCCGGTGAAGTGAGGGACAAGGTTTCGAGAAAATTGAGAAGGACAATGGCAGCTATTCCTTGCGGGCTGCCGGTATTACCTCCACACTGGGTTTTTACGGTTAATGTGTGGATGTATGATATTGTAGGAAAGTATCAGGCATTTAGTGTTATCGATAACGATAATGAAGTCATTCCAAAGCCTTATTTCGGGCATAAAGGGCAGAGGTATTTGAGAACACAAGAACATATCAATCATCCTTCTAGAAAAAATGAAGATGGAAGTAGTATCTGGATTGGAAGAAATAAACAGATATTTTTTCAGTTTAGTGGTTACTCTGCTACGATTGTTGGCCCAGGTCCAAAGGGTGTTGGAGACAAGATAGGCGGCTCTACAGAAAAATCAGCTGGATATGATACACTTGTTTCTGAGTTAGGTGCAGAAATATGAGAACTAAATATATACTTATTGGGATATTTTGTGTGATTCTGTTAGCAGAAAGCGTAGCTGCAGAAAATCCTTATGGGAAAATTTATACATATGATGTATATTACAATGATAAACTTCTTCCAGGTACAGATGTGGCAAAACCGGTTTTGAAAATTGGAGAGCCTTTCACTGTTGGTATAAATCTAACTGTATATCAAAAATCAGAAGTGTCCGTACAGTTAAATGAAATCGGAGAAGGTTATTTTGTAATTGTAGATGGTCCAACTTCAAAAATGAATGTATATCGAGCAGATGTAATGGAAAAGAATTCTTCTATTTTATATGAATGGACAGTAACTCCTACTGAGAAATGGGCTGGTGGCTCCATACCAATCGACATTGTTTACCAAATAAATGATTTCAAAACAGGTGATGTTTTAGTTAACAGTGAATTCACAGCAGCATACCCTTACATTTCCAACGAATATTACAAAGGTGAAGTTCCCACTTCTAAGGAGCAGCCAGTCTCGAAAACAGAACCTTCACCCACATCCGCGTCTGCGCCAGCTTTTACACTTGCCGGCGCAATTTCAGTTCTTGCATTGGCTTTTGCCCTGCTCCGCAGGTGAAAATCCCATTTATAAGTTTATTTCTCAGAGAAATCTTTTCTGGTTTTTTGATGGGATGCACCTCTGCAGAATGGGCATGAGCCCTTCTTTTTTTAACGTAGTTCTGAAACTCTAAAGTGTTATTATTAAATATGTGATGAGGTTTAAATACAGTCTTTTTCTTAACTATTTTATCCAACAGTATCCTCTTGAGACTTTTTTAAGCCAAATATAGTTTGATGGAAATTTATTTAACTAATTGGATGCTAAAATAGCTTATTTTTTAGATTAAAGGTAAATTTAAATCGTTTGTATAAAATGAAATCTAATATTATGATATTTATAAAAGTAATAGCTATTTTTCTTTAAATTAATTAAAAAGTGAAATAATAGAATGATTCTTTTTGATAACTTTATTTATCTGCAATTGCGTTATCTGATTATGCTTTTAGATATTCAAAATTATATGCCGAAAATGAGAAATAAAAGGCTCTAAAACATTAAATTAGAATATTTAGGATTTTGAATTGGAAATAGACTCTTTG
>JADGNM010000174.1 GCA_017883485.1 Methanosarcina sp. | reverse complement strand
TTTCGGTTTGCCACTTCCCGCCGGGAACAAGCAAATGGAATAAGATAGAGCATAGACTATTTTCCCATATAACTATGAACTGGAGAGGTAAACCACTAACAAGCTACGAAGTTATAGTTAATCTTATTGCGGCAACAACTACGTCAAAAGGGCTTAAAGTTAAGTGCATGTTAGATAAGAATGAATATCCAAAGGGGATTAAAATAACGAAAGAGGAAGTTGAAGAATTAGAAATAATTCGTGATGAATTTCACGGAGAATGGAACTACACGTTCAAACCTATAAATAAGGGCATTGCATAAGTTATTTTGTGAAGAGTCCTTAGTTGAGTTTTCTTCAAGAAACTATTTATCTATTTATAAAGATCTTGAAGATCTTCAGGAAGGACTTTTTTGCGTCTTAGCTTCCTGTAAGTCGGCAGCTCTCCCGTCTTTCGATATAATATAAAACAAAATCTTTGTCATATATTTACTTTAAAACATTTGTACAATGAAACTAACAGTACCCTTTTTAGTTATCCTTTTTGTGCGAAAATTTCGTGTTCCGAGATCTTGCTACAGATGCAGATCGCTTATAAAGAAAGGAGATTTTATGTATTCAACTAACGTTGATATTTTGTATAAGAAGAAAAAGTGAAAAAAAAAGAAAGCGCCCGGACCGGGATTCGGACCCGGGTCGGAGCCTCGACAGGGCTCCATGATAGGCCTCTACACTATCCGGACACTTGGTCTCTTGACGTTGTTTTGCCTCATTGAGAACAAATCTTCGTTGAGAGCAAAGCTTAGATGTCTTCCCGATATATAAATATTACGATTCAGGGCTTTCGATTCTGGTTAAAGTTTCAGGTCCCGCCTCCCAGACTCGAACCGGGGACATCGCGGTTTCTGCGCAGAAATGTACGGGTAATTTTCCCGTATGAACCGAACTACAGCCGCGCACTCTACCACTGAGTTAAGGCGGGATAACGTATGCTTATTCAATGCTTTAAGGGCTGCACTGCCACAGTGCACCATCTCCATATATGGTGATGATATTTATGTTTTTCGCTGAATGTGAGAAGGAGGTGCATACCCATGGCATTTTTTATATTATTCGAATGTTAAAAATATATTATTCTAATGTTAAAAAATAATTTTAAGGTTCTAGGATTATGCTTTGAGATCAACTTGTGTTAAAAACAGTAGCATAAAAACAGTAGCATAAAAAGTAATAACATAAAAGTGTATGAAAAGAACCCGAAAGTCCTTTTCGATAAAAATCCTTTTCGATAATATTGTCTTGTTAAAAGGTGTTCAATTCCCCTTTAATTACCATTTCGGTAATTTTTGTCACATTGGAAAGCCAATCATCGATGATAACTTCGGTTTCCGCTTTGACCTTTTCGAAGGAAGTACCTTCCTTGGGGATTATCTGAGCGCTTGCCACAAGTGGCTGGTCAATGGGTTTTCCGATCTGGGAAAGCAATCTTATATAGACATCCTCTACGTCGGGGACCTTCTTTACTATATCGCGGGCCATCTGAGTCGATAGGAGGTTGTAAATTTTTCCTATATGGTTGATCGGGTTCTTGCCGCTAGTCGCCTCCATACTCATCGGTCTATTTGGTGTGATCAAACCATTACAGCGATTTCCTCGCCCTACGGAACCGTCATCTCCCATCTCAGCCGAAGTCCCGGTGACTGTGAGGAAAACACTGCCTGTTTTCAGATTATCTCCGGTATTAATGTAAACTTTCACGTCGCGTTCAGTGTAGTGAGTTGCGAGTTCTTCCGTATAAGCCTTCATATCTTCAATCATGCTTATGTAACTATTCAGGTCGTCGATGTAATTCCCTATCATGCCGCTGCATATTGTAAGGGTTATATCTTCTCCATCCCTGAGCCCCATGACCTTCATATCCTCTCCTATTCCAGGCATGCGTGATTTCAGGTCTGTAAGAAGTTGCCTTTCTGTATTGTATACAATATTTTCAAGTTCAGAAAACGGAGCATGACCGACCCCAAAGGAAGTATCATTTGCAACCGGAATCCGCTCTCTTTTGAAAACGTCCCTCAGGTCAGAAGACCCTGTTCCGAGTTTACAGTCCATGATCACGTCTCTTTCAAGGTCCATATTCACAAGGGTATTTTTAAGGTATCTCCTGGAAGCTTGAAGGGCTACAGACTCAGTAGCAAGTTCGACACCTTCAAACTCCTTTGTGGCTCTGCCCACCAGCAAAATATATACAGGCTGCAGCACTTCTCCCCCCCCAAATTTGGGGTATGACCTTCCTGCTACAATCTGAGTTTCATCGGTGTTATGGTGGAGTACGGCTCCACATTTGCTTATATATTCTCTGCATAGCGCACGACTTACAGCTTCGGCGAGTCCGTCCGATATGCTGTCAGGATGCCCTATCCCTTTGCGTTCTACAAGCTCTATCTGCTGTTTCTCAATCGGGGTTTGCAAGAGCTTTTCTACTTTGATATTTCGGGCCATTTGGATCCTCTTTTTCAAAATTAATAGTATTTTTATTAGTAAATGTCGATGTTATTAGTTCTCTATTTTTCGCTTAGTTAACATTATCAATTTTCTTTCTAATACTTAACTTTAATTGAATTCATAAACTGCAATAACATTGTTTATAATATATATGAATCAAGATTAAGCGCTATTTATTATTAAAGACAATCACCATTCCTATAGTTCATTACCAAAGGTAATAAACATTCTGAAATAATAAATTACTTTTTCAATATCAAGATTTAACTTAATTATATCTCTAACGTTATCTTCTTGTAGTTTGATTCAATTTTTATACCTTATTTAAGCAAGAAACCATCATAAAACCTTACCGTGAAGTCTATATATACAAGAGTATTCTGATAAACGTTTTATCCATATGAGCATACCGGGGAAGTTTCCTGGCAGATACTTATTAGAGGACAGAAAAATGATTCGCATCGCAATACCCAATAAAGGGCGCTTATTCGAACCCACAATTTCTATTTTCAAAGATGCAGGGCTTCCCATCAGTGGAGGAGCAGAAAGTCGAAAACTCTTTGCAAAAACTGCAGATCCGGATATCCACATTCTCTTTGCCAGGGCCGCTGACATTCCTGAATATGTACAGGACGGAGCTGCAGATGTTGGCATTACGGGCATGGACCTTATTACGGAAAGAGGGGCAAGCGTTGAAGCATTATTGGACCTGAAATTCGGAAAAGCGAGCCTTGTATTGGCTGTTCCTGAGGAGTCTATTTTTCAGAAGGCCCAGGATCTTGAAGGGAAAAAGATTGCAACTGAGTTCCCGGAGATTACCAGCCAGTACTTTGAAAAACTTGGAGTTAACGTTAATGTTATTAAGGTCAGTGGAGCCTGCGAGATGACTCCGCATGTAGGAATTGCAGACGCAATTGTTGATATTTCGAGCTCAGGAACGACTCTGATGATCAATCATCTGAAAGCAATTGATACTGTCTTTTCATCCTCAGTCTACCTGATTGCTAATAAAGAAAGCCTTAAGGCAAAGGATAAAATTCTGGATATAAAAACTGCATTGGAAAGCGTGCTCAATGCAAAAAAACGTCGCTATCTTATGATGAATGTTCCAGAGACTTCTCTTAATGCAGTAAAAGAAGTCTTGCCAGGAATGTCAGGCCCAACTGTCATGAAGGTTGAGTCAGGGAAATACTATGGAGAGGAATCGATCCTTGCAGTTCATGCTGTTGTGGATACGGACCTGATCTTTACCATAGTTAATAAGCTGAAGAAAGTTGGTGCAAGGGATATTCTAGTTGTCCCTATTGAAAGGATAATGCCCTGAAAGGAAAAGGGCCTGAATAAACAGAAGAAGAAATATTTTCTCCAAAAGTATGCCGGAGATGTGGCTTTTAATGGATTTTGAAGTAATCCCTGCTGTGGATATGAGAAATGGAAAATGCGTTCAGCTAGTGCAGGGAGTGCCTGGCAGCGAGATCGTATCGCTTGACGATCCTTTTGCAGTTGCTCTTGATTGGGTCGAGAAAGGGGCAAAAACCTTACACCTGATAGATCTGGACGGTGCAATCGAAGGAAAGCGTAAAAATGCTCAAATTGTTGAAAGAATCGTAAAGGCCTGCAAGGAAAAAGGAGTAACTATCCAGGTTGGGGGCGGGATCCGTAACTTCGAAGATGTAGCTGCTCTTCTTAAGCTGGGAGTTTCAAGAGTGATTCTTGGAACTGCTGCCCTCCAGGATCCTGAACTTGTAAAATCGCTTGCCTATGCCTTTGGAAACAAATTCGTAACCGTTGCCCTGGACGCAAAAAACGGGAGAATCTCAATCAAAGGTTGGACTGAAGTATGCACGCAAACTCCTGTGGAGATGGGCAGGAAGTTTGAAGAGCTGGGCGCAGGCAGTTTGCTTTTTACGAATATAGACACCGAAGGTCTCATGCAAGGGGTTAATCCCATCCCTACAAAAGAACTTGTTGAATCAGTAAGCATCCCTGTAATTGCATCCGGTGGGGTAAGTTCTCTGCAAGACCTGAGAATACTGAAGGAAACTGGAGCAGCTGGAGTTGTGATAGGCAGCGCTCTTTACACAGGCAAGTTTACCCTTGAGGATGCTATTGAGTCTATCCGGAATTGATCAGATGCCTATCCCTGTGCCCTCCTATCCCCTAACAGAGGATAAAATCTCATTTCCTTCAGTTTCCGAAACAAGCAGAAGATCCAGAATCAGCGGAAGTAGATGCTAAGGGAAGCTAGATACAAAGTTTTTAATAAATTTGAAAAGAATGTGATGCTCTATGAGAACAGGTAAAATATCCCGCAAGACAAAAGAAACCGATATTCAGCTTGAATTGAACCTTGATGGCACTGGGATTGCAGATATCAGTACTGGGATAGGGTTTTTTGATCATATGCTTAATTCTTTTGCAAGGCATGCAGAGTTTGACATAAAGCTTCGAGCTGAGGGTGACCTTTACGTAGACGAGCATCACCTGATAGAAGATGTCGGGATAGTTCTTGGAAAGGCTCTTGTAGAGGCGATTAGAGATATGGCAGGAACGGCTCGCTTTGGGGAAGCAAGAATTCCGATGGATGAAGCTCTTGCGGATGTTGCCCTGGATATTGGCGGACGGAGTTATCTTGTCCTGCAAGTCGATTTCACTGCTCCGCAGGTGGGACAGTTCAGTACCCAGTTGGTGCGGCATTTCTTCGAAACTCTTGCCTCAAACGCAAAAATTACCGTACATGCAAGCGTTTACGGAGACAATGATCACCACAAAATTGAAGCTCTTTTCAAGGCTTTTGCCTATGCCATGAAGCGAGCTGTTAGAATTGAAGGCAAAGACGTAAAAAGCACAAAGGGCACTCTCTAAAACTTTATTACGTTCTTTCGTAGTCGATTACGTCTCCCGAGTTGCGCCAGCCGAATTGCGATTCGGCAGCCCGCAGTCCTTTTCGCTACCCGAGTTTCGCTTTGGGAGCACGAGGTCCGTTTCGCTCGCTTTGCTCGCTTAAGCGGACTAATCAATGTTTAAATTGTGTTTATTCGGGCGAGATGTTAACTCTCAATGCTTACTGAACCTGACCCGCCATTCATTGGCGAAGATGCGCATTGATTCTTTTCTGAGTTGTCCTACAAGGCATACATTTGCTTTTTTTGCGGCCTCTACTCCGGAGTCAAAGGGCATGGCTTTGGTGGCAATAAGGGGAATTCCCGCCAGTGCGGCTTTTGTAATCATATAGGCAGGCTGCCTGCCTGTGGAAAGCATGTAGAGCTGTGAGATATCTAGTCTACGAAGAAAGGCAGATCCTACTGCTTTGTCTACGGCGTTATGTCTGCCTACATCGACAATCTTGACTGCAAGTTCTCCCTTAGGACCCATCATAAAATAACTTCTGCACCGCCCATATTTCTAGGTTTTGAACGTGTAGTTCCATTCTCCATGAAACTCATCACGAATAATTCCTAATTCTTCAACTTCCTCTTTCTTTATTTTAATCCCCTTTGGATATTCATT
>JADGNM010000173.1 GCA_017883485.1 Methanosarcina sp. | reverse complement strand
TAAATGTATTATGGTGAAGTTGACGGCATTCCTCCCCCACCTGTCCGATCCGGAAAACCGGATCTACCGAGGAAGGAGACTCCTGCCTTATAGGTTGAAAAATTCACCTTGTTTTTTAGAGGGGGGTCGAAATGTGAGGTGTATTTCTTAATATCATTATATTTTCGGCAAGAGCTTTTTCTTATTTTACTTTTAGAATATACTTCTTCTTAATAAAACTTACTAAAAAATTGCAAGATATTAAGAGCTAATAAGAACTCCGAAGCTGAGTCTGTCACTATGGATCCAACCCCACTGAGTAGCTTCAATATCTGAGAAAAGACATTCTACTTGCATACACTATAAAAATAATTAGTAGCAGTTGTGTCAATCATGCCTACTAAAATCTGCGCTGAAGTCTAAGCTGAAAACAAAAGTTATAATGCAAGCTACGTTGAAATCATAATTAAATGCAAAAGAAACGTGCCGGGAGTAGCTTCTTCAAGTAGATTTTTATTAACCGGCTTTTCAGATTTTTGATTCTTTACTTCTTAGGGTTTTTAATTCTTTAATTATTTGATAAGTTACTGGTTGGAGAATTTTACATCTCCTTTTTCGATAAGGAGTTTAAGGTCTTCCAGGCTCAGACGAGCATTTTTTTGGAGCTTTCCACGAGCATCGCTGTGCTTCTGGCTTACTTTGTGTTCGTCTTTAGTAAGCTGCACGTCTTTTAACTTCTCAAGATATAAGGTGAGTTCTTTTCGGCTGTTAGCAATACTAATCTTAAGTGGATCAATTTTTTCCTTGATTATGTTTACATTTGCGATTTTATCCGTAAGCTGAGCGTGGTACATGTTTGCTTCTTTTCTGATTTCGTCAGCTGACTTGAAGTTTTCCAGCATTTCCAGGTGACAGGCCTGAGATTCATCCGAGAGCTTCTGAATTATTTCGTGGAACTCATCGCCTTCTTTATGGATTCCCTTTGACTCCCTGTATCTTTCCTGTATTTCCGAATGCAGTTCATTTGCCTTCTGTGCAGCTTCCAGGCGTTTGTTGAGGTCACTCAGTTTCTGGAATATCTTAATTTCCACTGCAAGAGGAAACTCTTTGTTAAGGAAGGCTTCAAGTTCGGCTTCATATGCCTTAGAGAGAGAGTCCACACTTCCATGGGAAAACTTGTTGCATTCATCCCTTTGTTCCTTAAGTCCCGCAATTCCCGAGAATAGTTCTTGGGTCTTCGAGTTTATGTCACTCCTTTTTCCCTTGTAATCGGCAATTTCCTTGTTAATGTCGTCTCGTCTACTTCTCAGTTCCTGCGCTTTTGCAACCTTTTCCTTAACCTGCTGGTTCAGAGAGTCTCTCTTTTCCTTCAGTTCGTCGATATCGGTCCTGTTTATTTTCAGTTCCTTAAATATCGAAGCCAACTGCCTTTCGCTTTTCTCAATTTTGCTCCTGAGCTCGTTTACCTTGCCCTTCAGCTCACGTTCGCTAAAGTTTGAAAGGTCGGCCGTTGCAATTCCATTATTTGAAACGTCGTTGTTCATGTACTACCATCCGTAGTTTTCGAAAATCAGTTATACTTTCAATTTTTCCCAGTAAATAAGGGCTTCTTCATGATTTTTTATTTTGCTACCGAGCCATTTATGCTGGGATTTACTTTTAGAGATTTCTTCATTTTTGCTGCCATCATCCTCTTCAAAATGTTTTTCAGACTCTACTATCCCTTTTAGTTCCAGGTTTGAACTAATGGCTTCATCTATTCTGGCCTGGATTTGCAAGAGAGGGTTTTCCTCAAGCCCGGGTGTCCGAACGATTCCGCGCAGGTTTTCCATAAACGAGTCTTTAAGTATCTGCTCTTCTTCAGGTTCTATCTGGCCTTTAAGTTTTTTAATATCCTCCTTGAGTTTATTGGCAGTTATCTGGTCCAGCTTCGGGAAGAAATCCTTTTCGAACAATGCCTCTGCCTGATGGTAGAACTGCTGTCTCTTCTCCTTCAGGACCTCCTTTCTTTCCGCCATCCGGATCCTGGAATTCTTTAGATTCTTAGCGTCCTCTTCGATCTGGTTCAATCTGATGCCCAGTTCATTAAATTCCTTTATGTCTTCTTCCAGAAACCGTCTGTGTTTTTCCACAACTGCTGAGATCAACTCCTCTTCTGTTAGCAGTCTGACCCCGAATTCTTTAATATTTCCATCCACTGTATCACAATCTTTATTCGCATTTTATAAATATATTACTATCCCGGTATTCAGCCGGTCCGGAACTCTAAACCAACTGGGTCAAACCCAGAAAATCTGTGCATGTGATACACAGTCAATCATGATCACTGAATTCGGGTCGATAAACCCGCATTTCACGGCACAGTTAACTGTTTTTTCCCCAAAGAGATTTGCAGTGGTAGCTTTTTGAAGAGCATTTTGGAGTTCTTCTTCGGAGACATCTTCCCCCTCATAAAAATCCTTTCTAATCTCCACTACAGCGTTGCCGTGCTTCAGTTTTTTTCCGAGCAGTTCCTTATCGCAGGCTGCAACAAGAACATGCCCTCCATTTTTATAAATTTTCAGATACATATCTTCCCTTCCAGGTATTATTTTTTCCTTTTTAGTATTTACAGCTTGACCGTGTTCACATAGTTGTTATGTGTTATCTTTGCTCCGAGGTTTGGAAGGGATGTTTTCTACTCAATCCTCAAATTTACTCAGCATTAATTAATTGACTAGTCTTATATGTTTTTGATCCGGAGAAAGCAGGTCTCCTCCCTGCTTCATTCTCTTAATATACTCTTCCGCATGAGTCCTATCTATTCCATGCTTGCTTTCGGCTTCTGCATACACTTCTTCCACTGGAGCCCCTTCTTTTCCGGGATGTTTTTCACTTACTCTTTTTATTATATCTCTCAGGACTTTTATCTTGTCCCTCTGGCTCTTGCTTGTGCCAGACGCGATTATATCTGCATCAAGGGCTCCTGTATCAGGGTCCATACCTACGTTTTTCAGGCAATTCATGACGATTTTTATAGTTCTTTCTGCATCTTCAAGAGTTATTTTATTGCTCAGGCGGACTCTTGCGCTCGCTTCCGACAGACGGACAAGGGCTTCAAGCTGCCTGGCTGTTACAGGGACTGGTGTATCTTTGCCTTCTCCTGTTTTTCGAAGATCCGTATAAAATTTCATCAGGCGATTCCGTGCATTGCCCTCCATCACCGGAAAAACGTTTTTTCGAGCATAAGCAACATATTTTCGCATGATTTCAGGATCTATAATAGGCTCGATCATTTCCATTTCGGCTTCGACAAAATCTTCCGTAATATGGGAACCAGGAAGTTTTTGCCGCTGCTCGAAAAGTTCTCCTGCATAATGAGACTGTAGAATATGGTTTGCGATCTTGCTATCCAGGGCATGGTTAGGGGTATCGAGCAAAACAAAGATAAGATCAAAGCGAGAAAGCAGCGCTGGAGGCATGTTTATTTGTTCTGAAAGGCTCTCAAAACGGTCAAAACGTCCATACTTTGGATTTGCGGCCCCGAGGAGAGCGCAACGAGACTTAAGAGTTGCAATAATCCCGGCTTTGGCTATACTTATGGTCTGCTGCTCCATTGCCTCGTGCAGGGCACTCTTATCCTCTGTCTTCATTTTGTCCATTTCATCAACCGCAGCAACTCCCATATCCGCCATGACAAGGGCTCCACCTTCAATTGTCCATCTCCCGTCATTCAGGTCATCTTTTACGGCAGCTGCTGTCAAACCGCTTGCAGACGCACTCCGTCCTGAAGTAAAGACTCCTCTTGGGGAGAGTTTAACCACATATCGCAGGAGCTGGCTTTTTGCAATTCCCGGGTCCCCTACAAGCATAACGTGAATATCTCCCCTTATCCTGGAACCGTCAGGGAGGTTCTTCACCACGCCTGAAAACAATTGAAGGGAAAGAGCTTCCTTTATATCCTCATACCCGTAGATTGAAGGGGCAACAGAACCAACAATTTTGTCGTAGATTGCAGGGTCACTGGAAAGTTCAAGTATCTCTTCTTCGTCTTCTGCAGTTATTTCAAGTTCGTCATAATCCTTATCCAGGTGTTCGATAGAATTTGCTTGGAGCACAAGGTCATAGAAGGTAGATTTTCCATCTTTTAAAGTACGTTGGACGGACTTCAGGATTCCATTAATTATGACTCTGTCCCCAGGGGTAACATTTCCTGTCAGGTCGTCATCAGAATCAATTTCCAAGCTCTGAGGCTGAGACCCTCCTTTAAGGTTTTCGGGAGATTCTTGAATCTGGAGTTTCTGGGCATCGATAAAGGTAGAATCCCCTATCATAACTTTAAAAGGTCCTTTCTTTCCGCATGTGTCGTTTTCACAACCTGCAAAGGGCTCCTCAAACTTGAAGCTGTTTTGCTCCACAACAGTCAGGTGCCCGCATCTCAAACACTGGAAGGCAGCTTTAGTGATTCTTGGCCTGACCTCAGTAGCTTTCCTTATCATACCCTCAATTGCAACAAAGCGCGAGAGGTGTTTGCTTCTTAATTCTCTTATGGATATTCTATTCGGGACTTTTATTATCCTTACATGGGCCTGTTCGAGGATCTTTTCCACAGGAAGATCGATTTTTTTTAATGCAGCTTCAGCTGCTTCTATAAGTTCTCCAGGAAGTTCAAGAAATTCTTTAGAAAGCTCTCTGTCGAATTTCTCTATATCCGTAAAATCCACGCTAAGGCTTCGCTGATCTGGATATTCGTTTGCAAGCTGGAGGATTTCATTCCAGTAATAATCCTTAAAAAACCTTTTTAGCTTCTCGTCCCATTTGCTTTCCGTTTCAGTCATATCATTCTCTGAAGTGTTTGGCTTTTATGTAAAACCTTTTTTTCTTCAACTGTCTTTCGAGTAAAATAATAAAAAAAGCTGAAAAAAACGTATGATAAAATCTAATGTAAAAACATGCTTATTCTCATATGAACTTTTCCGTGCTCTCGGAATTTTCTGCTTTCCGGTTTTTATTTTTCAGTTTTCGATTGCCGGTTTTCATCTTTTTGGTTTTCGTCTTCTATTGAGTATCCCATTTTTCTCTCTATTTTCCTTATGACGCCCCTCAAAGTTTGAACTTCCCTCGGGGTAAGCCCGGCCCTTCCGAATATTCTCCGCAACATCAAGGAAGTTTTCTCTTTTTTATGGGGAGGATAGTTTATTTTCTCCAGCAGTTCTTCGAGGTGCCCGTAAAGAAGCTTAAGGTCAAACTCTTCTGCAAGTGGACTATTTCCCCCCTCCAGATTGGATAGTTCATAAAGTACCACTGCAACTGCATGGGAAATATTCATGACGGGATATATTTCAGAGGTTGGAACCGTAATGAGAATATCAAAGCTTCTGAGCTCATCGTTGCTGAAACCGTTATCTTCGCGGCCGAATAGAATAGCAACTGTTCCGCTGTACCCTTTTAGTCTTTCTCTGAGTTCTCTCACAGTGTAAAGCGGGAGACGGATATGCTCTCCGGTCTTCATACCGGCAATCCCGGTCGTTCCAACCAGCAGGTTTGCGCCTTCCACAGCTTCGTCAAGAGTTGGAGTAACTCGCGCCCCTTCAAGTATATCTCTTGCGTGTGAAGCCATTGCCCTTGCCGGTCCCTCGAGTTTGCAGGGATTTACCAGCACAAGGTCAGTATATCCGAAATTCTTCATCGCTCTTGCCACGGACCCGACGTTTCCCTGGTACATGGGTTCTACAAGCACTATACGAATCTTAAGTGACAAATCTCTCAATCCTTTTTTAAAAATCAGTTCTCAAGGGCAACTGCATCTTCCATACAGGCAGCTCTGCACTTCCCATAGTATGTACACTTTTTATTATTGATATAAATCTCCATCTTTATTAATTTCCACAATCTTAATTATATTCTTTTAAAATTTGCCGGATCGATAAAGGATTTAATCTCCAGACTCGATCCTACACCTTTCTAAAATGCGGCCAAAATTTAATTAGAAGGCCAATCTATATTTAAGTTATAAATTTACATTCCGACCCCCCCCTTTAAATTTTTCATTGAATTTGGTTGATTTAGTGATTCTTGCCTTTTTAGATGGCGATTATTTTTACAAATAGTTA